>JBDGXI010000238.1:0-2641 GCA_039584685.1 Gemmatimonadota bacterium
CTTGCATTCATTACGTCAGTTACGAATGTTGTTGATGTTGTACCAGATAATGTAATTGTCTGTGCTGCTGTAAAAGTATCGCTACCTGCTTCTGACACAGAAATAGTAAATGAATCACCACTGTTAAAAGTAATTGGAAGTGAACTCGCGTTAGCTGTAACAACAGTTTCGCCTAATACTTCACGCTCATAAATTTGGAATGTTATATCAGTTGTTTCTGTTGTGTCATAACGAACGTATATTGATCCAGATGAAACGTTAAGCCCGCCGCCTACTGTATCAAGTGCATTATTAGCTACTGCATCGTTTAGGTATAGTGGAGCACTCTTACGAACAAATGCTTCTGTCTGATCATCGTAAACACTAATGTCCCAATCTGCACCGTTGTTTGGTGTAGTTGTCTTAGCCCATACGCTTCCTGTTGGACGAGACACTGCATCAGTTGTCTTCCATTCTGGAACGCTTGTGTGAGCGGATAGCTGAGCTGTAATTGTGTAGAAAGTACCAGCTGTTAAACCAACTTCTGTTAGGAAGTCGTCTGCTGTACCTTCTGCAATTGTTACACGCCCTTGGTTAGTGTCTGCTGTTTCGTCGACGTAAATTTCTAGCTTACCATCAACTGCTGCTGCTGTAATACCTGTAATAGCTGCGGTGTTAATGTCGCCTGCTGCTGTTGCAATAGAAGTACCAGTCATTGTAACAGTTGTACCGTTAAGAACGATATCATCTGAGATAGTTAGTGTTGGGTTGCTAATTGTGCTTGTTACTGTTGGGTACGTGTTGTGCCATGTACCGTCTGATCCTACTAGGTTCCACTGTCCACTAGAGTTCTTAACATAAAGTGGATTTGTAGTAACTGCTGTAACGATAGCGTAATCTAGTGGGTTACCAATGTCTCCATTTGGAACGCCGCCGCTGTGATCAGCTGCATCGTTAACAATAATTGGTGTAATCTTGTTAAATGTTTGATCTGACTCATTCCATTCAAACAAGCCAAAGTCTGTATCTGTTAGGTCAAACCAAACTGTACCTGCTGCTGGATCGTCTGTTGGGCGAACTGATGTACCAACTAGCTGTCCAAGATCAATGTCTGCTCTTTGTACATAAATGCGGTTAGTGACGCCAAGTAAGCTGTAAGCAGTCTGTAGGCCGTATTCGTTTAGTTCGTGTCCCTGAACTACACCACCGGCGGAGTCTGCAATAAAGCTTGGGTTGCCAAACAAAGTAACTAGTTCACGTCGTGAAGTAATAGGTGTTACTGTATTGGCGTTTGCTGCTGTTGTGCCAATAGCTAAATCGCCTGAAGTGTTTAATTTATCTTGCGCTGTTGCAAGTAGAACGTAAGGAATAGAAGTTGAAATAACAGGAGCGAAAAAACTCTCGTCAATTACTGTAACTTCTACGCCTGGGCTTAATAGTGTAGCCATGTTATAATCCTCATTAGTTATTTTATAGTATTTATGTGATTTGGCTTATTTTTGTCCGTAGGTAAAGGGGAATTAAAGGTCTTAGTTGATAAGTACTATTATGAAGAGACCGCTATGTAAGACTTGCAGGAAGAAGCCTGCTGCTGTAAACTATAAAAGGAATGGGGTTACGCATTATAGAAGTAAATGCGACACGTGTCTAACGGGTAAGAAGATAGTTGTGCCTAGCTGGATGCAAAGCGGCTACAAGAAAAAGATGACGTGTGACCACTGCGGATTTAAGGCTAGTATTTCGCAGCAGATTACAGTGTTTTATATTGATGGAAATTTGCGCAATAACAATTGGATCAACTTAAGATCCATATGTGCTAATTGCGCAATTGAGATTAATGAGAAGGGACTACCTTGGAAGGAAGAACCTATTAAACCAGATTTCTAACAGTCTGTTTTAATGCAGGCAATGTTCCGCCGTTGTTAATTGTAATGTTTGCATTAACACCTACCCAAGACCATTCACTAGGATGAACTCCAAATTTATCTGTTGGTGTAGGCTGCTCTTTTTCTGCGCCGGGAGTAGTATTCCATGCTTGAGCATATTGGTACCAGTTGGGCTTAGGGCCTCGGTCAACTTGCCAAATCTCGCCATGTTGCTGTACGAACTTGATCTCATTTGGAAAGCGACAGTCTGTGATAACAACATCGCCTAGCTTACGGATTTTGTTTTCCACTGTTAACAGCCACATGTCTTCGTGTAAGTGATTGCGAATAACTTCTGTGCCGATCTGCTGTAACGCAATACGCGGGCTCCAGTCTCGTCCTAGCTTCTCGGTCCAAAATGGATCAAGTACTTCACGCTGAGCTCTTGTTTCTGGAGTTGTGCCTTCTAGCATTTCACGATCCCAGTCAAACAAGACTGCTGTCATATCTTTTAGTGTGCCTGCGAAGCTTAACTTTGTAAATCCGTACTCGTCTACAAGTACTTCGCCAATTGTGTCTTTACCTGAGCCAATGAGGCCACAGATTCCTATCAGTCTACTCATGTCGTCTTTTCCTGTTAATGATTTAAGAATTTCGTTATCGATTTCTTCTTTTATATGTTCGGCAAGCTGATTAGCCATTTGTTCTACGAGATCCGGATGGATTCCTATGTTATCAAATACTTCTTCTGCTTCGATTTGAAATGTACGCCAGTTAAACGTTACGGTTTTGTCTCG
>JBDGXI010000239.1:0-2640 GCA_039584685.1 Gemmatimonadota bacterium
CTGCACGTCGAGAGAGACACCGGCGATGATTGACGGCAAGCGGCCGTGCCGGGATCAACTTCATGACGACGCCCGCCGATAGTGACCGAGGATAGCGGAAGCAGTCGGCTACCGGTGCCGAGCGAGATCTCCCGGGAGCAGCTCGAGAAGGTCATTCACCGGGCCGCCGAGCTGCAATTCGGACACGGCGACAAGCCCGACAGTCTGGAAGCCGATGAAGTCCTCCGAATAGCCGAGGAGGTCGGGCTGGAGGGCCGGCACGTGCGCCAGGCCCTGGCCGAGATGAGGGCTGATGCTCTCCTCCCGGCTCAGCCCGGGGACCGATCGCTGGCCACGCGACTGTGGGGCGAGGCGATGATCGTGGAGAGCCGTGTGGTCCCGGGTGATCCCGACGAAGTGCTTTCGCGGATGGGTCGTTACCTGGCCGATCGCGAGAGCCTGCGCTGCGTGCGGGACCGGCCGGGCCTGCAGGTCTGGGAGCCGGCCACGGACTTCATGAGTCAGATACAGCGTGGGCTGGATTTCAGCGGGCGCGGTTACGAGCTGGCCAAGGCCCGCAGAATCGGCCTCATGGCTCAGCCACTGGAAGAGGGACGGACGCTCCTGACCATCACGGCCGACATGAAGAACCAGCGGGCAGGCCACGCGGCGGGGTGGCTCGGCAGCCTCGGCGTTTTGGGCTTCGGGTCCGCGCTGGGCGCCGTGCTGGGGGAAGGCGCGTCCGCGCTCGTGGTCTTTCCGGCCGTGGCCGGAGGCGTTACGGCGGTAGGCACCCTCGGAACCGCCTGGACCGTAGGACGTCGCCGCGGTCGCCTGCAGCTGACCCTGCAGGGTCTGTTGGACCGGGCCGAGAGGGGCTCCAGCATGGCGTCCGACAGGCCGACCCTGCGGGAGAGGATTACCGAACTGCTGGACTGACCATGTAGAATGCGACGGGGCGATCGCGACGAGCCGACCTCGAATTCATCGAACGGTACGGAACTACTACACAAGGAGCTGCTCGTGAGCGACATAAAGAAGGTGGGTGTGATCGGCTGCGGGCTGATGGGCAGGGGGATCGCTCAGGTCAGCGCTTCTTCTGGCTACGAGACGGTGGTTCGGGAGGTAAACGACCAGCTTCTGCAGGCCGGCCTGGGAGCCATTGGCAAGCAGCTGGATCGTGCCGTGGGAAAAGGGAAGCTCGAGGCGGCGGACCGGGACGCCACTTTCGGTCGCCTGAGCGGCACCGTGTCCCTCGAGGACCTGGCCGACTGCGACATCATCATCGAGGCCATCGTAGAGGACATCGAGATCAAGAAAGACCTGTTCGGGGTGCTTGACCGGCAATGTCCGGACGGGACGATCTTCGCTTCGAATACGTCCAGTCTCACGGTCACCGAGATGGCGGCCTCCACGGAGCGACCCGACCGCTTCGTCGGCCTGCATTTCTTCAACCCCGTTCCGGTCATGAAGCTCGTCGAGGTCGTTCGCACGGGCGCCACCTCCGACACGACCTTCGATAGCGCTTTCGCGTTCGCTCGGTCGCTCGGTAAGGTGCCGATCGCCTGCGTGGACAACTCCGGCTTCGTTGTGAACCGGCTTCTCGTGCCCTACATGCTGGACGCGATCCGGGCCTACGAGGAGGGAATCGGGTCGATCGAGGACATAGATACCGGCATGAAGCTGGGCTGTGGCTACCCGATGGGGCCGTTCATCCTGAGCGATTTCGTGGGTCTCGACACCCTCTACTATATCGCAGAGATCATGTTCGACGAGTACCGGGAGAAACGGTTCGCCCCGCCGCCGCTGCTCAAGCGGATGTACCTGGCCGGATACCATGGCCGGAAGACCGGGAAGGGCTTCTACGACTACTCGGGTGACGAGCCTGTCGTCTCGGAGTTCGTTCAGCGATGATCGTGCGCAAGGGGACTACTCGGCGGATCGGTCCGATCGTGTTCGCCGTTGCATTGGCCCTGATGCCTCTGGGTTGCGGCGACGATGATGACGACGAGTTCACAGGGCCCTCGAACGCGCCGGCCAGCCACACCGTGTCGAAGGACGGGGTGCGGCATCTGCCGGGACTCGACGATCCGGAGACCAACTGCGTGGTCTGCCACGGGGCGGATCTCCGGGGCGGCGACAACGGCGAGCCGTCGTGTTTCACCTGCCACGGGCAGGAATGGCCCTGAGCGCGGACCCGGCATTCCCTCCGCGCTAGTCGCGCGAGCCCGGCATTCCCTTCGCGCTGGTCCTCGCTTCGCTGCGGAGACGCGCTCCGGGAATACCGGGTTCCGAGGGTGGATGGGCGAGTCGGGATGGCGTCGGGGACGTCGGGGCGGAGGCGAGGCGCCGCCGGGGTTTGATTGCCTGGCGGCGTTTGTGCCATGTTATCGAACTCTTTCTCCGAGGCAGACAGACATATGCGACCCATCGATCGACTGATCGAGGGAGTGCGGAATCGCTCTCTCTGGCAGGTGGCGGGCCTGTACGCGGCCGGCGCCTGGGTCGCGTTGCAGGTGGTGGACGTGCTGGCCGACGCCTTCGACCTGCCGGGCCGCTTCGCGGCGATCGCGCTCGCTTTCCTCATCGTCGGTTTCCCCATCGTGCTGGCCACGGCGTATCTGCAGCAGCGTCGCCTCGACCGGGTCGACGCGGGTTCGG
>JBDGXI010000240.1:0-2632 GCA_039584685.1 Gemmatimonadota bacterium
CAGTGCAAGAGATCACGATCTCGATAACCCGCCATATCCTTCCGCTAATAGTCATCGTCGTGCTGGCCATCTGGCTCATCAAGCGACGAAAGAGGCCCCCGAGCGCGGACTAGATTCGGCCCAGGTCGCGAGTAGTTCGCACCTTCGGTGCTCAATGTCTCGCCTTCGGCTCGACAGCGAATCTCGCCGCCCCGACTGGCTAAAAAACGGTCCTGTCGTTAGTTACGGCAGGGCCATCTTTTCGTGCTTTGTAACAGTGTCAAGAAACAGAGGCAAAGGAGATGCTCGCGCCCGATCCGGCCCGGATCCAGGCCCTGGCCGACACGCTCGCCGCCGCCCGGAACACTCCGCGGTGCTTGAGGTTCACCAGGAAGCGTTGGTCGCCAGGGGAACCGCTCACCATGCCACCGGTACGGCTGCGGGAGGCGGATCCGGAATCCCCAGCGCCGCAACTGCCGCATCGAAGCGAGGGTCGCCACGCAGAGATTCGGTAGCCATCAACGCGTTGATCGCGGACACCTCGTGCGGACTCGTCTCGAACATGCGCTCCACAACATCGATGGCTTGCTCACGCGCGCCCATCAGGCCCAGCCAATCAACGATCCAGTACGACTGGGTGTCGCGCAGGTCCAACCAGCCGAGTACGACCGAAGCCGCCTCATCTCGTCTCGAGCGGTCGCGAAGACCGCCGATAATGGCTGAAGCGTCCGACTCACCACCCGGTATACCGGTCTCACGCGCGTAGCGGCGCAAGCTCTCCTCGGCTTCATCCAATCGACCGGCGGCCGCCAAACCAAGCGTCATCAGCATACGTCCGTACGGAAAGTCCGGCTGGATCGCGAGGGCCTGGCTGACGGGCCTAAGTCCATCGTCGTACCGGCCCACAACAAGGAGAATCTCGCCGAGCTGAGAGAGCGCATGCACTCGCAGCGGATCCAGCTCCACGGATCTCTCGCACCACGGAATCGCATCCTCCCAGCGACCCATACTGGAGAGGAACCAGCAGTACCATGTCAGTCCCTGGGAATAGGTGGGATCGATCGCGATCGCCCGTTCGAACAGGCTGGCCGCCTCCACCCACGCAAGGTCGAACTCGAGAATCGTAATGGCCAGCGTGTACAGGGCCTCAGCGTTGCCCGGATCGAGCTCAAGCGCTCGCTCAGCCGCCGATTTGGACCGCTCGGCCGCCTCTTCTGGAGAGTAGTCGGAATACCAGGGCAGCGCGTTGTAGGCGGCCGACAGCCCGACCCAAGCGGGCGCATACAGCGAGTCCCGTTCGAGCGCCGCTTCGAACAGCCGTACGGCCTCCTCGAGTCCCCGCGGAGTCCGGGCCGACCAGTGATGACGACCGGCCAGGTACAGCTCGTAGGCCCCCAGGTCGGAGGTTCGAACCGAGGCCGGTACCAGGTCCGAGGCCCTACCCTCTGCCGGGTGGTCTGCGCCCGTCGGCTCCTCACCGGTAACCATGGCGAGGGCCACGGCGCCAGCGATTTCGTCCTGAATCTCAAAAACGTTGTCGGCAGTGAGTTCGCGCTCCCAGTCCTGGGACCACAGGTGGAATCCGCCTTCCGCCTCGATCAGCTGGGCGGTGACACCTTTCGAGGCCTGCGTCACGGCTCCGGCGAGCGCTCCAGTTTGTCGGCACGTGTTACGCCCGGTCAGGCGCTCCGATCGCGTTCCTCAGCTCAGCTCCCTGCCGTGCGAGCGTCCCTCGCGTCGACTAAGTTGAGGAAGTTCGGCCGCCCTCCCTGGCCAAGAGCTCCCGCCGCCAACCGCCCCCCGCTGGCGAGGTGCGTCTACCACAGAACAAGGAGGCTTTCGTGCGCAGAGCAACCGCGGTTCTGCTCGTCATTCCTCTGTTTCCACTGTGCTTGAGCGGCTGTTCGGCTCAGGATCTTCAGGAGCAGCTTTCGGAGATGAGAACACAGGCAGCCATCGAAGCCGAGAACAAGGCAGTGGTACAGCGCTACTGGGATGGAAAGTGGAACGAACGGCGTCCGGAGACTCTAGACGAGCTCCAGACGCCCGACGTGGTCTACCACGGGACTTCCTGGAGCATGGAAGGAATCGAGGAATACAGACAGGTCTACAACGCGTTCCGGTCCGCCTTCCATGATTCGCAGCTCGAAGTCGAGGAAATGGTTGCGGAAGGCGACCGGGTGATGACCCGTGTCACGTTGCGCGCCGTACACGAGGGCGAGTTTGCAGGTATACCGCCCACGGGCAGCGAGATCACGATCCACGCATTCACCGTCTTCCGTCTTGTCGACGGCAAGATCGCCGAGGAATGGGAGATCGTGGACGAGTTGGGCTTGATGGAGCAGCTCGGAATGGAACTGGGGCCGGGCGAGCCTGAGGTCGATTGACGGTAGGCCGACCTTTGAGACGCGGCAGTTCGCTTGACCGGCACTCATGTTCTTGGCGTAATTGGGTTAGTGAGCTAATCGGCGGCGAATTCGTCGGGCGCTTTGCTCGCCAGGTCCACAACGGAGGTCCGAGCCATGGACAGGTACCCTGCTCCCCCGCGCACACCACTCTGCTGCGCGCTGCTGATCAGTGGTCTGATCGCCATGCCGGGTTGTGCCCCCGGAGACAGTGACTCTCCTGTACTGCGAGCCGACCTGCCTCTGCA
>JBDGXI010000241.1:0-2631 GCA_039584685.1 Gemmatimonadota bacterium
ATCCTGATACACATCGGAGACCGCCGCCGCGTACGGGTCCACGCCTCCGGGGCCCGAGATGATCCGCTGATAGACCGTGCTTGCCGGACCTGTCGGCAAGGACGGCGTGATCCGCGGTTGTAGGACCGCGTAGCCCTCGACGACGCGCCCCTCCCGGGGGTCGAAGCGCGGCCGGTTCAACGGGTGCGCCGCTGCCCCGACGAGGCGGTAGGCAGTCGCCTTGGGAAGCCGGGTGTCGGCATCGAGGGTGATGACGTAGCGAACCCCCTGGGGCACCGTGGGCGGCTGCCCGCAGACCGGAATGAACGTGGTGCCCTTGGCGCCGCGAAGAAACCGGTTCAGCTCCTGGAGTTTGCCTCGCTTTCTTTCCCAGCCGATCCACTTGTCTTCCTTCTCGTTCCAGAGACGCCGACGATGCAACAGGAGGAAACGGCTCCCGGCTCCAGGTGGATCCTCGTATTTCCGGTTGAGGCCAGCGATGCCGTCGGCCAGCGCGGTGAGGAGATCCTCGTCACCGGGCATGTGCTCGCTGGGCGCGTCCGCCCAGTCGCTCAGGAGGGCAAAATGGAGATCGCCTTCGGGATTTGCAAGGTAGTGGACTTCAAGCCGCTCGACCTGCTCTTCGATGTCGTCGTGGCTCGTGAGCAGCATCGGCACGACAACCAGGGTTCGAAGCTCCGAAGGCACGCCCTGGGCTAGATCGAGCTTGGGGAGCAACCTGGGTTGAACGAGAATCGGAACCAGGCGATGGACGAGGGACACCGCGATCTCGGAGGCGGGCAGAAGACCCAGGATGGCCAGCAGGACGAGGGCTGAGAGGCCTGCCCCGACCGCCCAGGTGTGGAACAGCAAAGCGGAAAGCAGGACGGTGGTGAGGCAAGCGATCATCCCCAGGTATCCGGCGGTCGCATGGGCGCGAATGAAGCGGCGCAGCCGGATTCGCAACGGGACGCGAAATCCCAGACGCTTCTCCAAAGCCCATCTGCCCCGGGAGAGGAGGTAGTACCCCGGATCCTCCTCGGCATGCTCGGGAACACCGGGAAGCCCCGGCTCGCTCTCCCGAGAGTCGGCCTCTACCACCCCTGCGCTAGGCGCTTGCGCGTTCCCCCGGGTTGCGTTCCCGGCCAGGAGCACGCTTTCGCGCGCCACCTCGATCTCCGGTCGCCCCGAACCCCGGGAGAGCACCTCGATCTGGGCTCGGTACTCGTCCCGCGTCCTGAAATCGGAGGCCGCGAACCCCGGAGCCGAGCGGAGGACTTCGTCCACCAGACTGACGCCCTCGAAGAACTCGAGCCAGTCGATGGAAGACATCCAACGCATGCTGGTGATGATGTTGCGGACGGTGACATTTGCCGCGGCCTGGGCATGGTGTTCCTGAGTAACCACTCCATCGGCCGACCTCCCCTGGGCACTCAGCTTCTCGTCGAGCCAGTCCAGGGCCGGCATGATCGAAGCTCCCTGGTCACGAAGCCGCTGGACGAGCTGCACGGCGAACGGGCGGCGCAGCGGGGCGTCAGCCAGACCCCCCAGAACAGCCTTCGCGTGCTCAGCCGGCCGACCGCTCAGGCCCAGCAGGCGGTCCGCCAACTCGTCGGCCTGGGCTCGTGCCTGCCGGGAGCGGACGATCAGCTGCGACAGCCGCCGCAGGTTCTCCACCAGGGCGACGCGGAGGTGAATGGGAACCGCCCAGAGCTCCCCGATGGTGAGCGGCTGGACGCGCTGGTAGGCGCTGACGAATCGCTGCAGCGTCTCCAGTTCGAACCGGCTGTCTGTATGGGCCACGTACGCCCAGACCAGCCCATAGACGCGCGGGTATCCCGTGAGGTGGCCCTCGGCGATCTTCGGCAGCAGGCGGTAGTAGCTCCCCGGAAGGTGGTCCCGGATCTCCCGGATCTGTTCCTCCACAACGTGGAAGTTGTCGAGAAGCCACTCCGCTGCGGGCGTTATTTCGCCCTTCTCGCGGACCGTCTCGGCGACGTTTCGGTATGCGGCCAGAAGCGCCTGGGCGTTCTTGCGGACCCTCGGGAGGAGATTCCGTCCTCTGGAGGGCTCGTCGGTTGCGCGCTGTGCCGTGGCCAGGCTCTCGGCGTGTTGCTCCAGGCGCTCGATGCCGAAGAGCTCGGCGCGGATCGGTTCTTCCCACTGGGCAGGAGCGACGATGGCGGGGTCGGTGGCGTTCACTTCGAGTTTCGCGTTTCCGGGACATCATCGGTCACGGCGAGCGTAACCGTTCGTCACTCTCCTCAACTTCAAGTCGCCTTTCCCGTAGACCGGCCCTTCCATCAGACTGACAGTGCATCACTTCGCGCTCGCTCGCGCAAGGAAGCCAGCTGTTGGCGAAGAATCTCGCGAAGGGCGCCGGCGGATGAACGCGCGCTGCTGGAACCGTTGTTCCGCGACGACCTTGGGGCGCCCTACCGTCTGGACGGCCCCCGAAGTCGCCGGCTTCGTTGCGCTTCCTATCTCAGAGCGTCCTTGGCGGGCTCCGGGCGGCCGACGTGGAAGCCCTGCGCATAATCGACACCGAGCTTCTCGAGCAGGAGGGCGGTCTCGCCGTCGGCGACGAACTCGGCGATCGTCTTCTTGCCCATTCCCCGGGCGATGCCGACGATGGCCTCGACCACGAGCTGA
>JBDGXI010000069.1:0-10936 GCA_039584685.1 Gemmatimonadota bacterium
GGTCGTCGTACGAGCCTCCCGGCCCACGGAACTGGTCCTGGAACTCGAGCCCACAGCGGTTCCGGTCGCTCCGATCCGGGTGGAGGCCGATCGGATACCGCTCATCGAGCCCGAAGTGAGCGAGACCCGCCAGGTCGTGCCCGGGGCGGCGCTGCGGGAGCTTCCGGTCACGGACGTCCAGGAAGCCGTGGAGCTCACGACGGGCGTGTCCGATGGCCACTTTCGCGGGGGAAGGGTCGGCCAGGAGACGTACCTGGTGGACGGGCTGGCGATCAAGAACCAGGTAGAGGGGGCGACCGAAGGCCAGGGACTGCAGTTCTCGCCCACCGCGTTGTCGGAGATCGAGGTAATCACGGGTGGGTTCGGCGCGGAATACGGCTCCGCCCTCTCCGGCGTCGTCTCGTACGCGACCCGGCGGGGTGACCCGGAGCGCTGGAATGGGGAGGCCCGGTTTCTCACCGATCGGCTATCCCCGGAGGACGCGTCCATCGGACAGGCCACGCTCAACCTGACCGCGGGAGGGCCGCTTCACTTCCTGGGCCGAGGAGCCACCCTGTTCGTCGATCTGCAGCTCCAGGGCCTCCAGGATGCCGCGCCGCGAGCCCGCGGGCTCACGTGCCTTCAGCCGGACGATGCGGATGCTGCAGTCGGTGCGGCGATCGAGGCCTACGCATCGAAGCCCGCGACCGCCCCGCTGTACTGTCCGTACGAGCAGGCCGGCCTTCCGTATCAGCAAGGTGACGGCCTGATCGGGCTTCTGCGCTTCGACAAACGCCTCTCGGGGCGCATGAACCTGGCGGCCACGCTGCTCAGGAACCGCTTTCAGCGGGAGGTCTACACGCCTGATCTCAAGTACAACGCCGGCAGCCAGCTCGGGCGGAGCACGGAGGCCTGGATGGGGCTCCTGGTCCTCGACCACGTCACGCAGAAGGACGGGCAGGCCATCAACCTGACGGCACGGCTCGCCCTGCAGCGGCTCGACCGGTACCTGGGCATCGTCGATCCGACGTGGGTGAGGAACCGATCCACCGTGCTCGGGTTCGGGCTTTCCGACTTCGAGTTCGCGGGCGAGGAGTTCGTGCGCCTCCCGATCGAGCAGCAGCTCGACTCGGTGGTGGCGGTTCCGGGCTACCAGGTGCCGGGGGGAATCGAAGGGTCTCCTTTCGGGGGCGCTGGAGAGGGAATCTTCACCACGACCGGCACCTCCGGCCTGGCGGCGTACAGCCGCTCGGACTTTCTCGGCACGGACCTGGCGGGCGAGTGGATCACCGAGTCCGGCAACTCGTTCCGCGGCGGATTCCAGGGCCGTTTCTACCAGGTTCAGACGTACGAGCGCACCCGCGCGTACGTGGCGGGCTCCGCTCCGAATTACGCCCGTTTCTACCCGACGACCCTGGCCGGCTATCTCGACGCCAGCATCCGGCCCGATCCGCTGTTCACGATCACCGCCGGCCTGCGGGTCGAGGGTTTCCAGTCCGGCCTCGACTTCAGCCTCGACCGGTCGGACTTCTTGGCCCCCGCCGCGTCCACCGACTGGAAAGTGAACGCCACGCCGCGCCTCGGGTTCGCCGGGGCCTTCAGGAACTCGGCGGGTCGAAGCGCGTTCCGGCTCAACTATTCGCGCGTGGCGCAGCCACCCGACTTCCAGTTCTTCATCGACAACACGATCGGGGACTCTCTCCGCACCGACGTGCGCCGCCAGGGGAACCCGAACCTGGCGTTCGAACAGGGAAACGCCTTCGAGCTCGGGTTCAGCCATCTGTTCGGAGGTGCCGTCGCCGTGAACCTCACGGGCTACCTGAAGAACTTGACGGACCTGGTGACGGGTAACGTCGCGTTCGGCGGTGCCGGGCCCGGGCAGTTCTCCACGGACGACCGGGGAACCGTGAAAGGCCTGGAGATCATGGGCCGCGGACGCTGGCCCGGAGTTGGTGCGAGCCTGGGTTACGCCCTGGCCGAGGCCACGGGGATCACGTCGGGGGCATTCGACGACTCCGGGATCGTGCCGCCCGGTACGACCGCGGAGTATCCGCTGCCGTTCGACCGACGTCACACGATCGACGCGGCCCTGTTCCTCGGACGGGCGGCGACCTCCGCCCGCTTGCGCCCGGCCGAGGGCGGACTCGCCGGATCGCGGCTGGGCCTGGTACTCACGGCGCGACTCCGGAGCGGCTATCCCCTGAGAGCCGGCCCACCCCTCGAGGACGCGCCAGCCCCCGCGGTCGATCGCCTGCCGTGGACCAGCGTGTTCGACGCGCGATTTACGTGGGACATCGCGCGGCCCCCCGGCTGCGCGGGGTGTGCGGTGCGGCTGATCGTGGACGGCAAGAACCTGTTCGGCACGGACAACGTGGTGGCTCTGCGCGGGGACAGCGGCCGCCTGGCTCCGTCCATGGATACGCTGGTGGACGTGGCTGAAAGGCCCGTCACATCAACGTTCCCGATCGTACGGGAGTCCGATCGGTACTCGTCCCTCGCGGACCTGGATCACGACGGCGTGATCAACTCGGCCGAGTTCGACACCGCACGGTTCGCGGCCGCGCTGGATGCCAACGATCCGTCGATCCTGTTCGGAGAGCCCCGGCAGCTGCGCCTGGGACTGGAGGTGGTGTTTTGAGGCGCCTCGCCCTGGTGACGATCGCCGCCCTGTTGACCGGCCTGGCGTGGGCCTGCCGTGATGCACCGTCTCCGTGGGAGCCTCCGGTCGAGGAGATCCCGGCAGGTGCCCGTCGGCTCACGTTCAATCCGGGCGACGACCGATCGCCCGCGTGGTCGATCGGCGGCGATTCGATCCTGTACGTGGCCGAGAGCTTCGGAGACCTGGCCCGATCCGAAGGCGTGCTGGTGTCCATCCCCCGCGAGGGCGGGTCCGCGAGCACCGTATTTCCGATCGTGCAGCCCGGCCTGAGAACCACCTCCGCGCTTCTCGCTCCGGCCGTCGAGCCGGGAACGGGACGCGTCGCGTATGCTCAGCTCCTGGCCGCGGAAGGCGTGTGCACGGGAGACCTGACGTCGTGTGACGCCACGGACTCGCTGCCCGCGCCGCCGCGCCTGCAAACCGGAAGGCTCCGCGTCCGGGAGCCCGGCGTGACGACGCCCGCCGACCAGGATCCTACTCTGCCGCTCGCGTTCGACGGAGTCACGTTCGACGCCTCGCGTCACCCGTTCAACCTGCCGGGTGTGTGGATCACACGCCTGCATCCGTTCCAGAGGCGGTTCAACGACGAGGGGACGCTGCCGGCCCGGCCGTCGTGGGATCCGGCCGGAGGTCGCCTCGTGACGTCCGACGGGCTGGGCCTGCTCGTGTGGCGGCCCGGCGAGAGCACAGCGACCCCGATCGCCGGGACGGACGATGGGAGCTCACCGGCGTGGAGTCCGGCCGGCGGCTCGATCGCCTTCACGCGTCTCGGACGGGGGCCGGAGTTCCAGACCACGTGTCAGCATCTGATCCTCAGCCCCGGGGGGACGACCATCGGCTGCATCGAGGAACGGACCCAGTGGCCGATCGGCCGGGCGACGATCCAGGTGATCCCTACCGCCGGGGGGACGGCGGTGGAAGTCGCAGAAGGCCTCGAGCCCGCGTGGTCTCCGGATGCCTCGTGGATCTACTTCGGCCGCGCGGACGGAATCTGGCGGATTGCCGCTGCCGGTGGGGCGCCGGAGCGAATCGCGGGGACGGAGGCCGGCGGCGAGCCCGCCGTGTCGCCGGACGGAACGGAGCTCGCGTTCACGAGGCGCGGGGAGGACGGAAAGGGGGACATATGGGTCGTTCCGCTTCCGTAGCCACGGGCCGGTGTCTCGTGTTCTGCGCTCTGGTCGCGGTGCCGTTCTCGGGCTGCGGTGAGCCGGTCGCGGTCGTCGGCGACATTCCGGGGCTCATGCGCATCGTGGCCGGCATCCCCGACCAGCCCGGCCGTGACGTCGGAAGTACCGCCACTCGGACCGAGCTGCGCTTTCCGGGCGGTCTCAGCATGGACCTGGAGGGGGTGCTCTACCTGGCGGACCGAGACAACCGGCGCATCCTGGCCGTCACTTCGGCGGGCCGCGTGCGCGTCGCCGCGGACAACTCCGGCTGCGCGGCGGACTGTCTGGAGGAGCCCGTAGACGTGGCGGTCGATGGAACGGGTGGCCTGATCGTGGCTGACGAGCGCGGGCACCGGGTCTGGCGCTACGACGCTGCGACGGGAGCTCGTGCCCTGCTGGCGGGGACCGGAGATGCGGGCACGGTACCCGACGGTGAGCCCGCTGCCTCATCCCCCATCCGCAGCCCGCGCGGCGTGGCGGTGGACGCGAACGGGACCGTGTACTATTCCGAGGCGCGCTCACACCTGGTGCGATCCATCCAGCCCGACGGCACGCTGGCCACCGTGGCCGGCACCGGCGAACCCGGCTTCAGCGGGGACGGTGGCCCGGCCTCGGCTGCGATGATCGAGTTTCCGGGCGGAATAGACATTTCCGCCATTTCAGGAGTGCTCTACATTGCCGACGCGGGCAACGATCGCATCCGGGCCGTAGACCTTGGAAGCGGAATGATCACGACGGTCGCGGGAACCGGCGCGAATGGCTTCGGCGGTGACGGCGGGGACCCGCTCTCCGCCACCATGCGCCAGCCGCGGGACGTGGCCGTCTCTCCGGACGGCGCCAACCTCTTCGTAGCGGACCAGGGCAACGACCGGATTCGGATCGTGAGCCTGGCCTCGCGGCTCATCAACACGTTTGCGGGATCGGGAGACACGGAGTTCGCCGGCAACCTGGTCGATGCGGGGGCCGCCGGCCTCTCTTCACCGTCCGGGGTCGCGACCTCTCCGTTCGGCCTCGTGCTGATCTCGGACACGGATCATCACATCGTATGGCGGACGGCGACCGGGTTCTAGGGCTTCCACAGCTCCGTATCCGGCCGGAACGCGATCCACGCGAACCAGAAGTGGTTTCCGTGCGGAATCGGGGTCAACCGCTCGCCGGCGAGAGGCCCCTCTAAAGCGACTCCGGCCAGGTTCCAGGTGGAGCCGGTCTCGTGGTCGCGGAACCCATCCTCGGCCCGCTCGAAGGTGAGGACTCGCTCGCCGAGTCGCCGATCGAACATGGCACTCTGTCCCACGTCCCGTCCCCCGGAAATCGATCGCCGGTCCACGGCGCTCGCCGCCCCCTCCTGCCACAGGACGACGAAATCGGTGCCGGCGAAGCTGGCGTTCACGGCTGCGAGGTGGGCCAGGGCGCCGAATCCGACGACCCACCCGTCGCCCACGTCGAGGGCGGCCACACGCTCCATGGCCGGGAGGTCGCCCGGGATATCGTCCGAGAAGAAGCCGGGATACGGTCCGCTTCGCGAGTCGTAGCCCGCGTAGGGGTTTTGCCCGTATCGGCCGGACGCCTCGTACTCGGGAAACCCCGTGTTCCGGGAGAGCACCCGGACGTCAGGATACAACTCGCGTGCCGTGACCCAGCCGTGCGTGTTCGCCGGCACGGGCTCGAGTCGCTGTCCGGTAAGCTCGCCGACGATCGCCTCGCCCACCGCCTGCTGCCACCACGACTCCGTCTGCCGGTCGTACATCACCAGGTCGGACATGCGGAGGCGGCCGCTGGTCCCGAAATCGAGCACACGCCCCCCGAGTCTGCGGTCGAACGCCAGGGCCGTATTGCACAGGGGACAGTAGGTGACCGTCACCGGGAGGCCGCCCACCTCGTCGTTCACGATCTCATGCCAGATCAGGATGCCGAGAGGGTAGGCGCGCGCCTGGCCTCCGGCCTCCACCACCACGACCGGGTGTCGATCGTCCAGCCAGCGGTCGGCCTCATCCGCGGATTCGAACCGGGGACGGTCGATGGGCGGAATTCCGTCTCGCTTCGGACCTCCGGACACGATCTGGGACAGGGGAACCGCGTGCCTGCTGAAGTCGGTCCGCCAGGCTTCGCCGCCCCGCAGGCGATTTGCCTCCGCATCCGGGGACTGCGCGAGGCAGGCTCCCGGAGCCAGGAGCCCGGCGAGCAGCAGGGTCGCCTGCAGTGCCTTCGTCGTCATCATGTGCCTCTCCGATCGTTCCTCGTTCCGCCACCCGTCTGCCACCGGGGAACGCAGTCCAGGCTCGCGGCGTTCCTTGCGAGGCCGGGAATCGGGTGTCAGGATCCGGACCGAAACCAACCCGTGGAGGAGAGGCGAATGGCGGCACACCTCGAGGGCTCGATGAGCGGTCCGTGGATCGAGCGCATCGGCCCAGACGAAGCGGATGGGACACTGGCCGAGGCGTACGAACGGATCAGTCGCGGCCGCGCGCTCGACCACATCCTCGAGATTCACACGCTGCACCCCCAGTCGCTGATCGATCACTACGCCCTGTACCGGACGAGCATGTTCGGGCCCTCGCCGCTCAGCCGGGTGGAGCGCGAAGCGATCGCCGTGGTCGTCTCTGCATCCAACGACTGCTTCTATTGAGTGCAACATCACGGGGCGGGGCTCCGTAGACTCGGCGAGGACGAGGAATTCGTGCAGGGCCTGGTCACCGACTGGCGGGCGGCAGCAGCGGAAGACGAGCGGCTGAGAGCCATCCTCGCCTACGCCGAACGGCTCACGCTCGAGCCGGCGGCGGTCGAGAGGACCGACATCGACCGAATGCGGAGAGTAGGCCTGGATGACGAGGCGATCCTGCACGCCTGCGAAGTCATCAGCTACTTCAACTACGTGAATCGAATGGCGGAAGGTCTCGCCGTGCAGCTCGAGGACGACTGGGACCAGCCGATCCTGCGGATGTCGGGAGAGGATGCCGGCGAGGGAGCCGGATAGGTCTCGCCCAACTTGTGCCTTCCGACAGATCCGGTAGCTTGAAAAGCCCTTCGGCCAGTGTCCCCAATGCGGGGCAGGCGGCCGGCGAACCAGCGGTCCGGACGGTGATTTGAGCGACGACAGCGGGGCCGGGACTTACCCCCAAGCAGACGGATACAACGCCGGATTGGCCGAGGAGCTGTACGAGCGGTCGCTTCGCGAACAGGGAGTCGTGCCTCCGTCGTTCTCCGATTTGATCGCGGGCGCGGGCGCTGCTTCGCCGCGCCCCGTCATGCCAGTCGATCTCGCGCCGACTCCGCCCGAGCAGCTCCGAATCGCAGCAGCCGCAGGCTCCCTGGTGGAGGACCTCCGCACCCTCGGGCACCTCAACGTCCAGATCGATCCGCTCGGCACCCCGCGCACCGGCCATCCGTCGATCGAGCCAGAGTTCCACGGCATCACGTGGGCCGACCTGGAGACGATTCCCGCCTCAGCTCTCGGCCTCGAGGCACTGGGGGAGACCGGGCGCGACGCAGTGGAGCGCCTGCGCGAGATCTACGCGGGACGGATCGGCTACGAGCTGGACCACATGGAAGACCCGGCCAAGTGGAACTGGCTCGTGAACTACATCGAGTCGGGCCAGAACCTGGACCCAGTGGACGACGCCGGGAAGGTCCACCTGCTGCGCATTCTCACCGAGGTCGGGGGTTTCGAGAACTTTCTTCAGAAGGCGTACCTGGGCCAGAAGCGGTTCTCGATCGAGGGCCTCGACATGATGGTCCCGATGATCCGGCGGATCATCCGGCGCACGGCCCTCGGCGGCACGCGGAAGTACTTCATCGGCATGGCCCACCGGGGCCGGCTGAACGTGCTGGCCCACATCATCGGGTTTTCGTACGAGGCCATCCTGGCGGAGTTCGAAGGCAAGGCGTCCCGCGGAATGCAGGACGGGGCCGCCGAGGCCGGATCGGGCGACGTGAAGTACCACGTCGGGGCCCGCGAGCTCGTGCGATCGCAGGTGGGGGAGCTGGAGATCTCCCTGGCCCCGAACCCGAGCCACCTGGAGCACGTGAATCCGGTGGTGCAGGGCATGGCCCGGGCCGAGCGAGAGAAGATGGCCCACGAGAGCGGGCTCCAGGTCTCGGAGGGGGACGAGAGCGCCCTGGACGCGTTCGGCACGTCGGTGCTTCCCATTCTCGTTCACGGAGATTCCGCGTTCATGGGGCAGGGGATAGTCCCGGAAACGCTTAACCTGTCGCGGCTGCCGGGCTACGAGAATGGCGGCACGATCCACATCGTGGCCAACAACCAGCTCGGGTTCACCACCGATCCGCGTGACAGCCGATCCAGCCGTTATGCCAGCGACATCGCGCTCGCGTTCCGCATGCCCATCGTGCACGTGAACGCAGACGATCCCGAGGCCTGCCTGTCGGCCATACAGCTCGCGATCGATTTCCACCTGGAGTTCTCGGAGGATGTGGTCGTAGACCTGGTGGGGTACAGGCGATACGGCCACAACGAGGGTGACGAGCCGGCTTACACGCAGCCCATGATGTACCACAAGATCCGAACCCACCCCCCGGTGCGCAGCCTGTGGGTGGACCGGCTGGTCGCCGAAGGGGTGATCGAACAGGCGGAAGCCGATGCCATGGAATCTGCGATCAACGAGCAGCTCGCAGAGGCGCGACGGGCCGTGTCCGAAGAGGACGACCCTGCGAATGACGATCCGGACGTCGCCGCCCCGACGGCGGGCTCCACGCTCGGCATCGGCATGGAGGTCGAGCGAGATCGTCCCCGTGGGTACGACGCCCTGACCGAAGAGGCAGGCTGGCGTGACGTCCAGACCGGGATCGACCGTGTGCGCGCCACGCGCCTGAACGATGAGGTGCACTCCTGGCCCGTCGACTTCCACCCGAACAAGAAGCTGGCCCGCCAGCTCGAGCGACGGCGGGAGTCTCTGGAAGACGCGATCGACTGGTCGCACGCCGAGGCCCTGGCCTTCGCGGCGCTCCTCACGGACGGGGTCCCGATCCGGCTGAGCGGAGAGGACTCCGAGCGCGGCACGTTCAGCCAGAGGCACCTGGTCCTGCACGACGAGGACACCGGCCGGCTGTGGACACCGCTGAAGCACCTGGGCCAGCGGCAGGCCCAGTTCCAGGTGTGGAACAGCCCCCTGTCCGAAGCTGCGGTGATGGGCTTCGAATACGGGTACGCCACGACGGCCACTGAGACCCTGGTCCTGTGGGAGGCTCAGTTCGGGGACTTCGCGAACGTGGCGCAGGCGATCATCGATCAGTTCATCGTGGCCGGTCGATCGAAATGGGGACAGGAGTCGCGACTGGTCCTGCTCCTGCCGCACGGATACGAGGGACAGGGTCCCGAGCACTCGAGTGCCCGACTCGAGAGGTTCCTTCAGATGGCGGCGCAGGACAACATCCGGGTGGCCAACTGCACGACGCCCGCTCAGTACTTCCATCTTCTGAGGCTTCAGGCGTTACGGGCGGCGAGGCGTCCGCTCGTCGTCATGACGCCCAAGAGCCTGCTGCGCCATCCGCGGGCCCGCTCCGGCGTGGTCGATCTGGCCGGCGGCTTCGAGCCGGTACTTCCGGCCGGCCGGTTGCAGAAGGACCCGTCTGCCGTGCGGCGTCTCCTGCTGTGCTCGGGGAAGGTCTACTATGACCTCACCGGATCCGACCTTTGGGAACGGGCCGCCACGGTAGACCTGACGCGCGTGGAAATGCTGTATCCGTTCCCCGCCGAGGAACTGGCCCGGCGCCTGGCCATGTACCCGGCGTTGGAGGAGATCGTGTGGGTGCAGGAAGAGCCGCAAAACATGGGCGCGTGGAGCGCGGTCGCGCCCGACCTGCGTGCCGTGGCCGGTGAGGCGTTGCCTCTCCGGTACGTGGGCCGGCCGGCTTCGGCGAGCCCGGCGGAAGGCTACGCATCCGCTCACACGGCGGAGCAGGCGCGAATCGTCGCCGAGGCCTTCCTCGGAGCGTAGCCGGTCAACCCACTCCGATCTCGAAGCCGAACAGCAGCTTGATGCTCCGGTAGACGTACGTGGCTTCGAAGTCCTCCTTTTCTTCCTGCAGCAGGTCCGTGAGTTCCCGGTCGACCTCGCTTCCCCAGCCGTAGCCGATACCGAGCGTGAGCCTCGCGGACCTCACCACGAAGTCCGTCCCTACGGTGATCGTACTGATGTCGATCGGGATGATCGAGAGCCCTGCCCGTTCGATGTCATCGTCCAGGGTGCTGTTGTCCACGAAGTAGGACAGGTACCCGGTGAACGTGTCCGAGAGCGTGTACTCGAGTCCCAGACCCCAGTTCAGAGCGTCGGTCTGTTCGTGAACGGCGTCCAGGACGATGCCTTCACCTTCGGGCTCCTGCGCGTACAGGGAGTCACCCTGGATCACCACGTACGGCGCGATCTTGTCGAACCACTCCAGGCTTCCGTGGATTCGGGCGGGCCCGAGACGCCAGGCAAGCCCTCCCCCTACCGAGAGCGGACTCTTGTACTCGGCCGGCAGGTCCGTCTGGATGCCGGCCAGGAGCGCCGTAGTGTCCGCTCCGATCGAGGACTGGACCACTCCCAGTTGCCCGTTCCCGGTGATGTGAATACTGGGAGTCGTGAGCGTGACGCCCCCCGTGATCGCACCCAGGTCGAAGAAGCCGCCGAACTTGAAGAGAGTTCGAAAATCGGTGTATTTGCCGCTGACGTTTTCGATTTCCGACAGACCGGAGCCGTCCGTCCCGACAAACTGGGCAGTGGCCTGGCGCTGGCGGGTTTGACTGCGCACCGCACCGTACCAGCTCACGCCGAGGCCGATGCGGTCGCCCAGTCCCTGGGAGAACGTGAGGCCTCCCCAGAAGTCGCAGAAGTCGTTGAATCTCCCGGTGATATCGACCACACCAACGATGTCGTCCCGATCCAACTCGGGCGGAATGTCATCACCCGAAAGCAGGACGGCCCCGGCCAGATCCTGCGTTCCGCGGGACCGGGTCAGCGCCGAGTACGCGAGGATGCCCCCCTTGCCGAACAGGTCCTTCGAGATCGTCCCCGCGACGAGAGAGGGTCGGAGACCGGACTTCGCGGTACCCAGGTCCACCCCGGTGCCACCTCCGTCCTCCAACGCGATGCCCGTGTACTCGAAGACGTCCGTGCTCACGGCGAAGGCCAGG
>JBDGXI010000242.1:0-2609 GCA_039584685.1 Gemmatimonadota bacterium
ATATGGGGACAGATCTATTCACCGTGCAGCCGGGGGGGCCGAATTCGCGCTGCGGCCCGCTCTTCGCCGGACTCGAAGCGGATCGTGTCGATGCACGACCAGGACTACGGCCGTTAGTGCGCTGACGCGCTCCATGTTGCAGTTATCTCTGGCCGGGATTCGTCAGCGTTTTCCCGAAGCGACGGATTCGGAGTGCAGGATCCGTCTCGCCCGGCTCACGCTGGGGCCTGAACTCGCATGTTTTGCCCTCATAATCCGCTGGTCCCTGGTTAGCTTCGCTGTCCTCCGTCGCTTCGCGACTCCGCATCGAGTCCAGGTGGGCCCACCAGTTGAAGTTGTTGCACGAACAGACTTGATCGACGGGTCCGCGCCCCAAAGGTAAACTAACGGCTTCACGAAGCGCACTGGGAGAGCGGTCAAGTGCCCATCGAGGCTGGACAACAATTGCTCCACTACCGCCTGATCGACAAGATCGGTGAAGGCGGCATGGGCGTTGTCTGGAAGGCGGTCGACACGACACTCGACCGCGAGGTTGCGATCAAGGTCCTTCCAGAGGACGCGGATCCCGAGCGTCTGCGCCGGTTCGAGCTCGAGGCCCGGGCCGCTTCGGCGCTGAATCACCCCAACATCGTCCACATCTACGGCATCGGCCGGCACGAGGGCATGCCCTACATCGCGATGGAGTTCGTGAACGGTACGACGTTGCGCGAGTTCCTGGGGCAGGGTCCACTGCCGTACGAGAAGCTCCTTCGCTACGGCACCCAGATCGCCGAGGGGCTGGCCAAGGCGCATCACGCGGGAATCGTCCACCGCGACCTGAAACCCGAAAACTTGATGATCTCCGTTGACGATCACGCGAAGATCCTCGACTTCGGACTGGCCAAGCTGATCGACGATTCGGGCGGTTTCGATCCGCACGACGCGACCGCGACACGCGAACACACGGCGCTGGGCATGGTGGTGGGCACGGCCAGCTACATGTCTCCGGAGCAGGCACTGGGACAGCCGATCGACGCCCGGACCGACGTCTTCTCGCTGGGCGCCGTGCTGCACGAGATGGCGACGGGGACGAGGCCGTTCCAGGGTCAGACGCTTCCGGCTATCTTCGACCAGATCCTCAACCATCAGGCGCCGAGTGCCTCTTCACTGAACTCGGGCCTGCCCGTCAACCTCGACCTCGTCATCCAGAAGGCGCTGGAAAAAGACCGTGACCGACGCTACCCGTCGGCGAAGGAACTTCTCGCCGACCTGCGTCAGGAGCCGCTCGAAGGCGTCGTCTCGCCGCCACCCGGCAAGAAGTCCGTGCTGGTGCTGCCGTTCCAGAACGTCAGCCCGGATCCCGAGCAGGAGTACTTCTGCGACGGCATGACGGACGAGATCATCAGCAACCTCTCCGGTGTCGAGTCGTTGCGCGTCATTTCGCGAACCTCTTCGATGCTGCTCAAGGGGACCGGTAAGAACATCAAGACGATCGGCGAAGAGCTCGACGTCCGGTACGTTCTCGAGGGAAGCGTTCGCAAGATGGGAAACAACTTGCGGATCACGGCACAGCTTGTCGAAGCCGCGCGCGACACCCATATGTGGTCCGAGCGTTACAACGGAACGGTCGACAACATCTTCGACGTGCAGGAGAACGTGTCCCGAGCGATCGTCGATGCCCTGCAGGTCAACCTGAACTCGGCCGAGCAGAAGAAGATCGCCCGACGGCCGTTCGACAACGTTAAGGTCTACGAGTGTTACCACCGCGCGCGTCGTGACACGTTGAACCTGACGTTCGCGGGCCTCGAGTCCGCCGCCCGGGAGCTTCAGGCCGGTCTGGACATCGCGGGCGACAACGCGTTGCTCTATGCCGGTATGGCTGACGTGTACCTGCAACAGTGCGAGCTCGGAGTCCACATGGACGACGCTCCTCTGCAAAAGGTCGACGAGCTCAGCCGCAAGATCACGGAGATGGAGCCGGACTCGGCCGTCGGCTACTACCTCGCCGGACGCCTGGAGAGGTTTCGAGGGACCATGGTCACGGCCGCCGGCTACTTCGAGCAAGCGTTGAGCCGAGACCCGAAACACGGCAATACGCTGATGATGCTGGCGGTGCTCTATGGGCTGCAGATCGGCAAGTCGGACCTCGCCTGGCCGATGATGAACAGGCTGATCGAGGTCGACCCGCTCACGCCGCTCACCCTCATCTGCGAGGGCTTCCTGCACTGGGCGGAGGGCCGGCTCGATGAAGCGCATCGCTCGTTCGACAGGATTGCGGCCCTGCAGCCCGACGCCCCGCCGAACCAGTGCATGTTCATCGCCCACATCCTCGTCAGGCAGGGGCGACATGACGAGCTCGCCGCCCTGGCGCAGAGGGTCGTCAACGAAGGCTGGGACGGTTTCCCGGCCGATCTGTGTTTGTTCTACGAGGCCGCCGTCAGCAAGGGCGCGACCGTCGGGCCGCGGAAGCTGTCGGAGGAGACCCGGGCCTACATGTGGCGCGACCCCGACCTGGCCTGGTGGGTCGCGGACGCCTACGCGCTTCACGGGGAAACCGACGAGGCGCTGCGGTGGCTCGGGCGTACGGTCGAGCAGGGTTGGATCAACTATCCGTTGTGGCGTGACGATCC
>JBDGXI010000243.1:0-2574 GCA_039584685.1 Gemmatimonadota bacterium
CCTGATCGGGAGAGGCGACTTGTCCGTGACTCGGCTACGGGTGATGTCCGGCCGCGCGGTGCTGCTGATATTGCTCACCCTCGTTCTCTGGGGCGGGGGTGTGGCGACGGCCGTGCAGGCGGAGGCAGAGGCGTCCATCGAGGCGCGTCTGCTGCGGACATGGACGGCCGAGAACGTGACGATCGTCGATGGGCTGGCCAACGTGCCGCTGGGCATGCTGGCTGGCAGCGTGGAGGGTACGTACCGGTTTGAGCTCACCGTCTTCGATGCGTCGGAAAGCCCGCTCTTCAGGGACAGCTGGGAGCGTGAGGTCAGCGACCAGGCTGCCGCGTACGTTGCGGCGGACGGGTCCTACCTCGGCGAGTACTTCCGTTTCGGAGTGCGTCCCGGCGAATACGAGGTCGAGCTCTCGGCGTATCCGATCGACGCTCCGGACCTGGGCACGCGGGTCCGCCTGCCGCTTACCGGCTTCGCGGACCGTCCCCCGGCGTCGGATCTGTTCCTGGCTGGAATGGTGGAGCCGATTGCCGAGGGAGGTGGAGGAGGGAACTGGTCAATCACGCATGGAGGCTTCGGCATCGGGGCGGCGCCCAGAACGGTCGTCATGCTCGATGATCCGAGCCTCTATTACTACCTCGAGCTGTACTCCAGCGATGCCGAGAGTGGACCGGCGCGGATTACCGCGGAGGTCCTCGACACGGGGGGGCGTAGCCTGTATCGAACGCCGCCCACGTCGGTCGATGTGCCGGATCAAGGCGTACCCTTCACCGGCTCGCTCAGTCTGGAGGGTCTTCCCCCGGGCGAGTACGAGCTGGCCCTGTCGGTCGAGGTGGACGGCACGACGTCCAGCCGACGGACCGCGGAGTTCTGGATGCTGGATCGACAGACCACCGCGGTTGCGACCGGGAGCGACGGCAGTTACGAAACGGAATACTTTCAATCACTGTCTGACCAGGAACTCGAAGCGACGTTCGGAGGAGTGGCGGTGCTCGTGACAGAGTCGGAGCGGCAGGTGTACGAGCTGCTTCCGCCTGACGCGAAGCGGCGGTACCTGGCAGAGTTCTTCCGGGCGCTCGACGCGGAGCCGGCTCAACCCGGCAACACGTTTCTCGAGGAGTACCTGGAGCGCCTCGGGATCATCAGGGCCCGGTACGACGAGAACGTCGGAACGGAGGAGAGGGCTCCCTGGATGACGGCTCGTGGGAAGCTCTACCTGAGGTTGGGAGAGCCCCAGGATCGGATCGTCAACTACAGCCCCTCCGATGTCGGATCGCCTGCCGGTGTGTTGGGTTCCGGCGGTTTTGGCGGGGAGGCTCCGTACGAGATCTGGCAGTACCATAATACCGGCTTCGTGTACCTGTTCATTGCGGATAATCGATTCGACGCCTGGCGTCTGATCTACACGACGGACACGCAGATGACATCGCAGGCCGACTGGGCGGCGCGAGCCGGCCCGGAGGCACTGCGGGACCTGCGGACCAACTTTGGAATTCAACCCCGGTGAATCCGGTAATCGTGAGCATCGTTCGGCGGGTAGCCGCCCAGCGACGAAACACTGACAGAGAGGCAATCATGAGACCTGGCTTGGTGCGAAATGTTGGGCTTGGCATCAGCGCGGTGGCTCTCGTCTGGCTTGCGGCGTGCGACAACAATCCCCTTTCCTTCGATGTAAAGGAAGGCACGGAGATCTTTGTCAATCCGTCGGAAATGGTCGTCCCGGCGGGTCGAACCGGCAAGCTCGAGAGCCGCACCGTGAACCCCGCGAACCAGTCGACGTTCCAGGAAATCGCCTGGGCGATCGACCCGACGTGTGGCAGCGGGGCGATCACCGTGACGGACGATCCAGATGAGGCGGAGCTCATCGAGGCGGGCATCAAGCCGCCGGGTGCGTTCGCCGTAACGGGTGGGTCGACTCTCGGCCAGTCGTGCGTCGTCCTGACGTCGGGCAGTCTGACGAATCAGGTCGATGTCACGGTCGTGGCGGAGGCGGTCGAGGTCACCAGCGCGCCGGACACCCTGCGCGCGGGTGAGACCGGGCTGATGACAGCCCAGCTGGTTGACGCCAACGGCGACCCGGTGAGTCCGTACGACCCGGCGGATGCGGGCTGGACGTCCGAAGCCTCGGATGTGGCGGACTTCACGGATGACGTCGGCAACTTCGCCACGGTGACTTCCGGGACTGCCGTTCTCAGGGTGACGTGGATCGGCCAGGAGGCGAACGGCACGAACGTGGACGGCGTGGTACTGGAGGACGACCACGTCCTGACGGTGATTGCGAACGTTCCTGCATCCGCGGCTCTGGCGAATGGAGATGACTTTGGCAACCAGGCGGCTGGGGTGGATGTGACGTCGGAGGTCGTCGTAAGTGATGCTTTGGGCAACCAGAACAACGACGAGACGGAGATCCTCGGCTGCACCGCGGTATCGGATGCGCCGTTGGTGGCGACTGCGGTTTGCGATGTGGTACCTACGAACAGCGTGGACGTCGTCGTGACGGTCACAACGGTCGGGGCCGGAACCGCGAACATCAGTGGCGTCGTCAACACGACCGAGGGAGCGCTTCCATATGGTCCG
>JBDGXI010000070.1:0-10460 GCA_039584685.1 Gemmatimonadota bacterium
CGGGACGAACTGGTCGTGATGCTGGACGAGGCTCTGGAGCAGGCTCGGCCGGCACCTTCGGAGTCGGGTCCGCAGTCGGAATCGTCTTCGGAGGTCGGTCTGCACGAGGCGGTATGGAGCGGTGACGTGGACGCGGTGCGCGAGCTGATCGAATCCGGGGCGGATCTGAACGTGCGGGAGCCGGCCGGGGGGTCGAGCCCGCTGATCTCGGCGGCGACGTTCGGTCAGGCCGAGGTGGCCAGGCTGTTGATCGAGGCCGGGGCCGACCTGGACCAGCAGAACAACGACGGCTCCACCGCGCTCATCACGGCAGCCTTCTTCGCGCACGAGGAGATCGTCGCCGCGCTCCTGGACGCGGGGGCCGACAAGAGCATCCGCAACAACGCAGGGTCCACGGCCCTCGATGCGGTCACGCCTCCGTTCGAGGCCGTGCGGGACATCTACGACTTCGTCGGAAGCATGCTCAAGCCATACGGGCTGGTGCTGGACTACGAGCGCATCGAGGCGACGCGCCCGAAGATCGCGGAGATGCTCAGGTAGCGCTCCTGAGCGGTCCTCAGGTAGCGCAGCTCACCGAACGGCCCCGGGGACCGGGACCCCGGGGTGGCGGATCGAGTGCCGGCACGGGTGCCCCTCTACCCTTCGTCCAGGTCCGCTCCTCGCTCCAGCAGGAGCTCACGTAGCAGCGACCGGTGACATCGAGACTCCTCCTCACAGTAGCAGCCCACGGAGAACCGAGTGCCGTGCGACAGCACGGCCAGGAGATCCAGAAGCCGGCGCTTTTCCGGAGCGGACATCTCGTCCCTGTACTTCTTCGCGAACGTCGCCCAGTCTTCGTCGCTCTCCGCCGCCTTCCCGAGCTTCATGAGTTCCGGCGTGGGGGCCAGCTCGGGGAGCCACGTGTCGTAGTAGTCTCGGGACGCGTATTCTACCTTCGGAACCCCACGGGGCGGCCGTCTTACGGTGCCGACCCGTACTCCCTCTTCAGGATGTCTCGGTGTACCGAGACGCACGACTCGAATCGCCATCTTGCTGGCCTCCCTTCGTGGTTGTTCGCGTTGGGCTGATCTTACTCGCGATCAGGTCTCGTCGTGCGGCCTGGCCGCCCCGGGCGCCAGCACCAGCAGGACGATCCCGACGATCGCCAGGGCAGGGACGTCGCCGACCAAATGCCCTCGCTCGGCAGTGTCGCGGATCGCCTGTATCCCCATGATTCCAGCGTGCACGATGCTGGACCATCCCGCAAACAGGATCAGGCTTCTGTGTCTGGCGGGCTCCCGCGCAGCCAGAATCAGGAACAATCCCAGCGTCGCATAGACGCCCATGAACATCTGCTCATACTCGTGCTGGTTCGGCTGCCACTGCCATCCCGATGGCCAGATGCGCATGAGGAGCCCGACTCCGAAGATGAACACGAGCCCGACGGCAATCAGAACCGGGCGCAGCGCCGGTGAACCGTTTCCTTCGTTCATGACTAGACCCTCCGTAGGGGTGACGAGACTCAAACGGGAGCTGGTATGGCACCGAGCTGGACCAGCACTCCGAGTCGATCGAAGTTCGTCCAGCGCTCGACGATCTTGCCGTCGCGGAATCGAAAGATGTACTGGGCCCCGAACGTCACCTCTTTGCCGGTTGGCGGCACTCCCCTGAACTCGGCTTCTTGTGTGCCACGGACACGCAGCCGCCACGAGACGCTGTCGCCCTCGCCGACCATATCTTCCACCGTGATGTGAAGCTCGGGAAACGCACTCCACAGGCCACCGTAGAACTGCTTCAGGCCCTCGCGGTCGACCGGGTTCGGCCCCACTCCATGCGCAATCACCGAAGGATCGTGCGCCTCGAACCACCCGGATCTGCCGTTCGGATCGTTGAAGGCCTCTGCTGCCCGCTCGAGAATCGATTTGTTCTCCTTGACTGACATGGCGGATCCCTTTCGTCGAGAGTGAATCATGCGTACCGGTCGGTATGTTCAAGTGTGCGCCGCTTGGGCCTTTGAGAGGACAAGCTCTTCAGCTCACGTGTTCAGTGACCGCCCCTGCGGCCGCAGGGACTCAAGGTGGTCATCGAGCCCATTCCGGCAGGCTTCGAACGGACCTATGTCGTGGGCATTCTTGGCGTACCCGCATGCGCCCTGGTAACTGGCGACATAGAAGGTTGCCACCGCCGCCGGGTCGACGTCCTCGCGCACCAGCCCGGAAGTCTGTCCATGGCGCAAGCCCTCGGCAATCGTGCTCTTCCATTCATCGAGAATCTCCGCCAGCCGGCGACGGAAGCCGTCGTCCACCCCCGACATCTCAGTGACGAGATTGTTGACCGGGCAGCCCATCAGCAGAATGCCCTCCTTCTCGAGCTCCTGCTGCATGCGGGCTCCCATCCGCTTCAGCCCCTCGATCGGATCGGCGACCGCTCGGAAGGTGTCGAGGTAGCGCTCCCGGACCAGCGGCTTCACCCGCTCTTCAACCACCGCGTAACCGAGCCCCTGCTTGCTCCCAAAGTGATGGTACAGCGCGCCCTTGGTAAGGCCGGTCGCAGTCAGAATCGCATCCAGGCTCGCCGCCCGGAAACCGTTCATGTACATCTCGGAGAACGCAGCCTCCAGCAGCGTCTCACGGGTGGCCTCTGCGTCTCTGCGCGATCGGGCCTGTTCAGTCGCCGTAGGAACCATACCGACCAGTATGTATGATGGTGTCGATACTGTCAAGCTCTTAAGCTGGTCGCTCGACGATGATCTCGAACGGAGCGACGCGACGGTTGGACACGTTCTCGATCATGTTCCGGACCTTCTCCGCAGCCGATTCTCCCATCAGAACGTGAAGCCCCAGGGGAGAACTCTCGGCACCGTTTGCGCTCGCTTGCAGGTTTGAGAAGAACTCCAGCGCGAACGCACTTCGATCGTGCTCCGCGATTACGCGGAAGCCTGCCGCCTCGAGCGAATCCCTGTATTCACCGGGCGACGAGACCGCACTCTCTTCCGGATTCGTGGCCCAGGGCACCGGGAACCGCAGAGCCCCATTCCCCACGCGCATCACGTCGTAGATTCCGAGCCTCCCGCCAGGTCGCAATACCCTGTAGAGCTCTACCGCGAGGGATCTCTTGTCCGCGATGTTCATCCCCACGTGCATCATGTACGACGTGTCGAAAGCGCCATCCGGGTAGGGCGTGGCTGTCGCATCGCCGCAGTCGAGCGTGATGAGGTCGTCAAGTCCGACCCACGCGCACATGATCTCGCCCGTCCTGACGTATTCATCGGTCAGGTCGATTCCCGTCACCTGACATCCGTACTGCTCGGCCACGAATCGGCTCGCTCCTCCCAAGCCGCATCCAACGTCGAGAACTCGATCGTCGGCAGCGATGCCTAGTTGATCCAGAAACAGCTCCGTGGCTACCCGACCACCGATATGGAACTCATCAACCGGCGCGAGGTCGTCGACACCCACGGTGTCGGCCGATTTTCCCAGCCGGTGGACGCCATCGAGAATGCTGCGCAGCAGACCACCATGGCTGTAGTGGGCTGCCACCCTGTCAGCATTGAGCATTGTCTGTCTCCTTGATCGAGCCGGGCCACCGGTTAGCGGCCTCTCGGTAGTGGATGCGTGAATCGCTCCCAGGACCGGACGGGGCGAGGCCGAAATTGATTGAAACCCCCGGAGTGGTGTACCGTATGCTCCACCGTTACCGCAACCGAGATCCAGAGGATGGACGATGACGGCAGGTCTACGCTCCGCCCGCGCCGCGATGTTGATGGTGTGCTGTTCGGCGCTACCACTGATGGCACAGGCGGCTCCGCCAGTCGAGTCCGCCCAGGAGCCGCTCTGCCAGCCCATACACTTCCGCGTGGGGCGTCTCTGAGTTCCCCGTCCCTCGCGATCCCGGCCTCCCGTGTGTGTCTAGACCGTGGCGGGAGGGAAGGGACTCTCCCACGGGACATCGTACGTGTCAGTGAGCATGTTCATCATCACGCTGAAGAAACCTACGGCCAGGAGCTCGTCAATCTCGCTCTCCGAGAAGCCCTCGTCCCTGAGTTGATCCTCAAAATCCCAGCTTCCGTCTTCAACTCCTTTGGGATCCAGCGCTGCTCGAGAAACGATGTCTATCGCCACCGGAAACGACGGGGGGAGATTCGCAGAACAAGCACCCCCCGAGAGCGCAACGAGATCGTCGTAGGTCAGCGTGGGATCGAGGTTCAGTGCGGCATGACCGTGAAGCGATGTGCAGTACTCGTTACCGGCCGTAATCGAGATCTTGAACAGGATCAGTTGTTTCAGCAGCGCCGGGATCTCGCCCTCGATTACCGTCTCCCGGAGCATCGACCAGACCGCCCTGAGTGCGTGCTGGTTGTGGCCGAGTGCTTTCAGGAACTTGAGAACCGCCGGTGAGCCCATCGTGTCCATGATCTCGTCGTAGATAGCCCGAACCTCGGGTGACGCGTCTTCGTATTCGACCTGCGTGCTGCGTTTCATGTTTCTCCCCGTTTCTAACGGCCGCGCCGGTGAGGCCCTTCGCCTCTGCTCGGATTCGTCTATACGGTCTTCAGGTACTCGTGCACGAAGTTGATGGCCGTCGATCCCTGACCGACCGCAGAAGCCACGCGTCGCATGACCCCGTGGCGGACATCACCAGCCGCAAAAATCCCCGGCACACTGGTCTCCAGGAGGTACGGGTCTCTCTTCAGCTTCCACCCGGCCGGCCGTCGGCCGTCCACGAACAGATCGGGCCCGGTGAAGACGAATCCGGCCGGGCTCAATTCGACCAGATCTTCCAGGATCTGCGCATGGGGTGACGCGCCGATGAACACGAACAGCGCTGGGGTCGGCTCTCGTCGAGTTTCGCCGGTCTCCCGATGACGAATGGTAATCGATTCCAAACGCTCGCTGCCGTGCACTTTGACCACTTCCTCACCAAGCTGGACGTCTATGTTCTCACGCCTGTCTATCTGGTCGATCAGGTACCTGGACATGCTCTTGGCCAACGAACTGCGGACCAGCATCGATACCCGATCGGCGTACTGCGAGAGAAAGACCGCCCCCTGTCCGGCCGAGTTGGCCCCGCCGACCACGTATACATGCTGGCCCTTGTAGTTCGCAGCCTCCGTACGGGCGGCCCCGTAGTAGACGCCGGCTCCCGTGACGGCTTCGATTCCAGGAACGTCGAGTTCACGAAGGGAGACTCCGGTCGCTATGACCAGCGCCTTGCAGGCCAGCTCCGACCCGTCGGCCAGCGTAACGACGCGATAGGGATCCCGGAGACCGATGCCCACCACTTCCTGTGCCGAGAGAATCTCGGCACCGAAACGGGAGGCCTGCGCCGTCGCTCGCCTCGCCAGGTCGGCACCGCTCACTCCCTTGGGGAACCCCAGGTAGTTCTCGATTCGGGCACTGGTGCCGGCCTGGCCGCCCGGAGTCGCCTGGTCGATGAGAAGGGTGTGGACTCCCTCTGAGGCACCGTATACGGCAGCGGCCAGTCCGGCCGGTCCGGCCCCCACCACGATCAGATCGTAGAAGGGTCTGGTCGCCTGGGTCCTGAGTCCCGCCTTCTCCGCGACCTCGGTCAGACTCGGCTCGATCAGTACGGTCCCGTCAGGGAAGAACACCACTGGAAGCCCGAACGTCTCTTCGTGCGCGTGCTCCACCAGAGCCCGGGCTTCGGCATCGCGCTCGATGTCGAGGAACTGATAGGGAATCTGGCTGCGCGCCAGGAAGTCCTTAATACTGTGCGAACTCGCCGACCAGAGGGTGCCCGCAATGCGGATGCCGCTGTACGGGACGGTCGCCGTTGCCTCCCAGTCGCTGATCAGGTCGTCCAGGACCGGATACAGGTTCTCCTCGGCCGGCGTCCATGGCTTCATGAGGTAGTGATCGAGACCGACCGTATTGATCGCAGAGATCGCCGCCTCGGTATCGGCATAGGCGGTGAGCAGCACCGTGCGGGCTTCAGGGTATATGCCAATGGCCTCGGCCAGGAACTCGGTTCCGCTCATCCCGGGCATCCGCTGGTCGACGAGGAAAAGAGCGATCGCATCGTTTCGTTGCTTGATCCGGCGAACGGTCTCCAGCCCCTCGGCGCCCGAGCCCGCCTTGACGATCCGGTACTCACTCCGGAAGTGCCGCTTGAGGTCACGCTCGACCGCATCGCGTACCAGATCTTCGTCGTCAACGGTCAGGATGATCGGCTTCGGCATGTCAGGATTGGCTCTTCAAGGGAAGCTTGACTGTGAAGCGCGTGGCACCCGGCGTCGATTCCACGGAGATCCTTCCGCCGTGTTTCTCCACGATGACTCCATGACTGATGTTGAGCCCCAAGCCGGTGCCTTCGCCGGGAGGCTTGGTGGTGAAGAACGGGTCGAAGATCTTATCCTGGGCTTCGACAGGTATCCCCGGGCCGCTATCGGCTACCTCGACCACCACCCACTCCTCGTCCGGGTACGCCTTCAACTCGAGATCTCCGGCACCCTCCATCGCGCTGATCGCATTGTCGATGAGGTTGGTCCACACCTGATTCAGCTCGCTCCCGTAGGCCTCGACGCGGGGCAAGTCGTCCGAGTAGTCCAAACTGACATTGACTCCGTCCCTAAGCCTGCCGCTCATCATGACGAGCGTGTCGTTCAGACCCTCCCTCACGTCGACCGACTGAATGGGCGCCTGGTCCATGTAGGAGTAGCCCTTGAGGGCCTTCACGATGTCCGCGATCCGCCCCGCTCCGTGGCCGATCTCCTCCAGCAGCTTGTAGGTCGTGAACTGACTGCCGAAGTAGTCGATGATCACGGGAGCCACGGCAGGATCGAAGTTGCCCGCCAGGTTCTCGAGCTCTGCCGCGCACAGTCCCATGGCTACGAGCGCGGGAGAGTGTTCCCATGGGTCCTCGAAGCCGTTGCGGTCCAGCCAGTCTTCCACCTCCTGCTCGAGGTCGCTGCGGGCCAGGGGATCGAGAGAACTCGGCTCCTTGGCTCGCGCCTCGGCCTTCTCTTCCAAACCGGCAACGAGGTCCTTGTGTACACTCGAGAGTCCCGCTGCCCCGAGCGAGTACTGAGCTCGCTGGAGACGGGTGATCGCGCTCCTGAGCTGCTCCGCCCCTTGCCTGGCAATCGCCGTGGGGTTGTTCAGTTCGTGAGCCATGCCAGCGCTCAGGCGGCCGAGAGTCGCCAGTTTCTCGCTCTGGCGAAGCACGATCTCCTGCTGGAGGTACGCCTTCTCGAGATCCCGTAACTTCTGCTGCTCCCACAGCATGTGCACCTTGGGGTGGAAGAAGCCGCAGACCATGGACACGCATTTGACGTCGAGATCGGTGAAGGGCTGGCGCCTCTTGAAGAACAGGTAGAGCGCCTGCGTCTTGCCGTTTTCGACGAGGGTGTTCACCGAGACCTGGTCCAGATCATCCTTCCCAAGGTGCGCGGGGAGTTGCTCCAGCGCGGCGAGCATGGAATCACCGGTGAGGATCCGCGTCTTGCGGTCGCGCCATAACTCCGCTTCCAGCTTGGACAATTCGGCCGGGACCGTGCGCGTGACTTCTGCGCTACCCCTGTAGCCGTCGACGACGATGGCCGTAGGCGTCGGGCCTTCTGTGTCGTCCGGGTCACCGTCGAAGCAGAGATAACGCCAGGAATACACGTCCACGATGTACTTGAGGCGGCGCGCGAGAACCTCACCAACCGATTCGATATCGCTCGCGGAGTTGATCACACCCGCCAACTCGAAGAGCGCCTCGTACCGTGAGACTTTCGAAAGCAGATCCTGCATCGGTGACCCTTGCGGCTACATCGACATCGCGGCGACTGCCTCTTCGGTCGTCCAGACGGCGTTAGCCATGAATCGGAAGTTGACCAGGGCTGCTTCATACCCGTTGAAGTCAGGCAGCTTCGCAGCCGCCGTGGCGTCCTTGACTACCGCTACCTCGAATCCCTGCTCGAGAAGCTCTCGCATGTGAGATTCCGTGCAGAGATTTGCCGACATTCCAGCCAGGATCACCTTATCCACTCCTCGTTTCCGGAGCTGCAACACGAGGTCGTTCGTCTCGGGGCCGTAGACCTTGTGGGGGCTCGTGACGATGGTCTCGCCGTCCTTGATATACGGCTTGTAGCGTTCCAGCCAATCCGCACCGGACCCTTCGAAGCCTTCGAGGCTGAGCGGATCGACGCGGTCGAACATCCCTATGCTATGCATCAAGACCTCGAGCGCTCCCTCGAATTTCCAGCCCTTGTCGGTCGGGTAGTAGTAGTGTGGAGAGACAAACACCGGAATGCCCTCGTCCTTCGCAGTTACCAGCAGAGTCTCGAGATTGGCGACCGTGTTGTTCTCGGTCACACTCTCTCCGACCACCCCCCAGGTGACCCCATCGGGGCTCAGAAAGTCGTTTTGTGGATCCGTGATCACGAGCGCTGTGCGGGAAACATCGACCTGCATTCCAGGATCGGGGAGCTGGGCCATAGCGTTCGATGGAAAGGAACTCGCGATCGCTGCGGCAAGAAGGAGGATCGGGATGTGGTTCATACTCATGGGTCGCCTCCGTGTGCACGGGGAATCTCAAGGTCACGGCTACGACCGGACCTACTGTACAAGCATAACACAACTCCGAAGAGGAAAGTGCCGTCAACTTGGGCTGTCTTCTACAAACGACAGAACGTTCCGCCCTGTCAACTTGAGCCAGGCCAGCTTCGTGGTAGCGTCTCCCTGCGGCCTCACGCATCTTCGCGCCTCGGAAACGTGGAAGTCCTCCGGCATCGGGGGGTGGGGCAGCCCGGTAGCTCACGTCCGATGGGTTCACGAAGCCGCACTCCTCTAATGCAACGGATGTCCGCTCTTGGGGTACAGGTACTCACTTGAGGGTCCCGCGATGCGAACCTCGACAAGCGAGAACTATAGCACCACCCGGGAGAGGAGACTGTGTGAGCCGAACTCACCGGAATATGCGTTTCTATTCGATCCGCGACATCGAAGATCTCCCGCAGCTGTCTGGGCTTTCCTCGGACGATCGTTTCGCGATGCGCATCGTCGCGCACGTGTTTCCCTTCAGAGCCAACAACTACGTGGTCGAGGAACTGATCGACTGGTCGGAGGTTCCCGACGATCCGATTTTTCGGCTCACGTTTCCGCAGCGCGAAATGCTCAGGTCCGACGAGTTTGATGCACTCGCAGCTGCGGTTGAACACGGTGACCGGAGCGCGATCGCTGAGATCGTCACATCGATCAGGGCTCGCCTGAACCCTCATCCAGCGGGGCAGGCGGACGACAACGTCCCCCTGCTCGATGGTCAGCCGGTTCCCGGGATTCAGCACAAGTACCGCGAGACGGCCCTCGTCTTCCCGTCCGCCGGGCAGACGTGTCACGCCTACTGCACATACTGCTTCCGGTGGCCGCAGTTCGTCCGCACCGAGGCGCTCAAGTTCGCGACCGACAAGCGGCTCACGTACCTGACGTACCTCGCGCGCCACCGGGAGGTCACGGACGTTCTCCTCACCGGCGGTGATCCGCTGATCATGAAGGCCGACCGGCTACGGACGTACGTTGAGCCTCTGCTGGAGCCGGAGTTCGACCACATTCAGACAATCCGGATCGGTACCAAGTCCCCGGCCTCCTGGCCTCACCGCTTCGTGGATGACGGAGATGCTGACGACATACTGCGGTTGTTCGAACGGGTCGTGCGTTCCGGCAAGCACCTGGCTCTGATGGCTCACTTCAGTCACTGGCGGGAGCTTTCTACCGACATTGCCCGCGAGGCGGTGAGGCGTATCCGGAATACCGGGGCCGTGATACGTACGCAGGCTCCTCTGATCCGCCGCGTGAACGACGATGCCACGGTCTGGACTCGCATGTGGACGGACCAGGTTCGCCTGGGGTGTGTCCCCTACTACATGTTCGTCGAGCGCGACACCGGTGCGCACCATTATTTCTCCGTGCCCCTCGCCCGAGCGCTCGATATCTACCAGGCGGCATTCCGACGTATGTCCGGGATCGGACGTACGGCGCGAGGGCCTGTCATGTCCGCCCATCCGGGGAAAGTGCTCATTCAAGGAGTGACACGGGTAGGCGGTGAGAAGGTGTTCGTCCTTTCGCTGATCCAGGCTCGCGACGCGGAGCAGGCAGGTCGTGTGTTCTTTGCCCGCTACGATCCACATGCCACGTGGTTGACCGAGCTGCGGCCCGCATCCTCTGAATCGGGTCACCAGCATGTGGACCATATTCTGTCGCGGCACAGGCACTCGGATGTCCACCGAGTGCTGGCTGCTCAAAGGCGCCTCGTACTGACCGAGAGACGCACTCCGCAGTAGGACCCTCATGGCGTGACCGCTGCTACCTGATCTGCCTCGATAGCTTCGACAACCCCTCTACTTGAGCCTGCCGATCACCGCGCTGGCGATGATGTTCTTCTGGATCTCGCGCGAGCCTTCGTAGATCTCGGTGATCCGCACGTCCCGGTAGAAGCGTTCGACCTCGAATTCGGTCATGTAGCCGTAGCCGCCCAGGAGT
>JBDGXI010000071.1:0-10396 GCA_039584685.1 Gemmatimonadota bacterium
CCATCCGTGAAATCGGCCTGCATGACCAGGAGGGCGTCCCTCTTCGGATACCGGGACACACGGGTCGCCTCCCGGATCAACCTCTCCAGAGACGCCGCGTATCCCTGCCGCGTGGCATTGCGGTACACCGTGAGGGGGAGGACGCGGCGGTACGGGTCCAGCACGTCAGCCGTACCGTCCGTAGATGCGTCGTCCACGACCAGAATCCGGAAGTCGCGGCCCAGCTCCGCGAACACCTTTCTGATCTTCCACATGAGCACACCGATCGTGTGCTCCTCGTTATGTACCGGCAGCGTGACGTAGATCACGTCGCGCATCGCTCCTTTCTACACCCTTCGCCACCGCCAAACAGGCGTTTCGCGAGGTCCATGTTCCGCTATGTACCGTCGCGCCCCGTCGTCGTTCCAGCGGGCCGAGTCTTCCAGCGCCGGTGAAACCAGAAGTACTGCTCCGGGTGCCGCCGCACCTGCTCCTCGAGCCGAGCGACCCACCGGCGCGTGAGCTCCAGCTCGGCTTCTTCCGTGTCGTCTTCTCCCGCGGGCGGCTCCACTCGTTCCAGCACCGCACCATAGCCCGATCCCAGGCGGACCGCCGCGCCGAAGAATAGCGGCACGTCCTGCGACAGTGCGAGACGGGCCGGCCCCCGAAACGTGGAGGCATCGCGACCGAGAAACGGCACGAAGACCCCCCTCTCTCCGGCGTCCTGATCTGCCACCAGGGCGACCGTCTTGCCTTCCCGAAGCGCCTGCGGAATCCTGGTGCGCGCGTCCTGCATGTAGATCGGCTCCATCCCCGCTCGACGGCGCGTGGCCAGCATCCGTTCGTTGAACGCCGGGTTCCGCTGCCGCTTGACGACCGCGGCCATCGGAAGGCCGGCCGCGGCCAGGTAAGCTCCCGCAGCCTCCCAATTGCCGACGTGCCCGGTCACGATGATCGCACCGGATCCACGCGTGGCTTCACGGTGGAGGGCTACCGCGTCCTGCCCCGCCTGTACTCGAGACAGGAGGAATCCGCCCCCTGATCGTCCGATGCGCGCGATAGTCGTTATTTCCCGTCCAAAATGGCGGTAACACGCTCGCGTGATCCCGGCGACCCAGTCTGGAGACCGGTCGGGAAAAGCCGCCGTGATCTGCTCCTCCACGACGGCGCGCCGGGTGCCCAGACGCCATGCGGCACCTCCCGCTTCAGAGCCCATCCAGGCGGCCAGCCCCGATGGCAGAATACCGAGCGCCGCTTCCGCCGCACGGGCCGGAGCGTATTCCACCAGATCCCTGAGCTTCATCCGCTGCTGCGACGCCGCCGGGCCACCGCTCCATAGGCATCGAGCGTGGCGCGGACCATCTCCTCGGAGCGATGGGCTCGCGCATATCGACCGGCTCGGTCGCCCGCCCTGGCTCGGCTTTCAGGATCCTCGATCAAGCGCTTGATCGCCGCCGCCAGACTCACGTGATCCCCCTGGGGAACGGGCTCGATCCCCGCCGCCCTGAGCCGCCCGTCACCGGAAGCCGTCATCACGACGGGTACACCCGCCCACATGGCCTCCAGGCAGCCCGTAGACAGCTCCTCCTGCAGGGAAGGCATCACGAAGACGGCGAGGTCGGACAGGGACGATCGGGCGTCGTCCACATAGCCGGGCAGGCACACCCAGCCCCCGAGGCCCAGGCTGTCGATCAGGTGCTCCAGGCGGCTCCGCTCCGGCCCCTCGCCGAAGATCGCGAATCGCACTTCCGGATGGTCCTTCACTACCAGTGACGCCGCCCGGACGAGCGTGGCGTGATCCCTGTCAGACCCGAGCGCCGCCAGGGAACCGACGATCAGATGCTCCGCCCGCGCCCCGGCGGCATCGCGCAGGACGCGTGAGCGTTGAACATCCATTACCCGCGTATCGACGCCCTCGGGGATCACGGTTATACGGGGGCGCTCCACTCCGGCGGCGATCAGCGAGTCGCGGGCCGACTCGGAAACAGCGAGAACCAGGTTGGCTCGCCGCCACTTCCACGCGGAGCGGGGTGGATGCACGGCCCGGCGCGTCGCCACGATCCCGCTCTGCGACCCCTCGAGAGCCATCAGGTAGGCCATCAGGCGGAGGGCATGCGTATCGTGCGCGTGCACGATGTCCCAGCTCCGGCGCGCCTGCCGTGCCAGCGTTCGCAGAGCGCGTGGGTCGGTGCCGACCGCCCACGGAAGCGAAATGACCGGCACCCCCATGTCCCGAGCCGCCCGTTCGAGGCGCGAACGCTCCAGGGTGGCCACCGTCTGCTGGACGTACGGCGTGTGGAGAAGACCTTCCACGAGCAGGCTGACCTGATTCCTCGTGAGGCGCCATTCGTGACCCGACTCGACGTGCAGAACTCGGAGTGGCGGACGGGTCACGCGCGCAGCCCCCGGGGCGTATGCGTCGTTCATGCGCGAGAAGGTACGCACCGACTGGCCACCCTACAACGAGAGGGGTCGTCGCGCGCGAGCGGCGATCGTGGCATCTTCCGGACATGCGAACGCAGCTTCCCGGGTGGATGACCGCCGAGTTCGCCGTACTTCGTGACGGACGCACGACGGCCGTCGTGCAAAACGACTTCGTCGATTCCTTCCACCGATACCGGCTCATCGACTGTTGGCGCACGCCATTGCTGTCCCTGCCGGAATCGCAGCGGGAATCGGCCGAATCGGCGCCAAGGGTCGGGGGAGGCCGCGGAGGCATTCGGGTCGTTCCCGCCGGACCGTTTGGAGAGGCCGTCGTGCGGCCATACCGTCGCGGCGGTCTCGTCGAGAAGGTCAATCGGCGCACGTATTTCGTCGGGAGCCGGGCCTTTTCCGAGCTCGTGGCCACGCACCGGCTGCGCCGGCGCGGAGCTCCCGTCCCCGAAGTCCTGGCTGCCGTCCAGTCCAGGTTCCGTGCCGGCTACCTGGCGTGCCTCGTAACGCGCCGGATTGCGAAGACCGTGCCGGCGGCCGAGGTCCTCGGGAGCGCAACCGCGGCGCGCCGGGCGGCCGTTCTGGAGTCCATGGGCCGCGCGATCCGTCTGCTGCACGAAGCCGGCGGCGTTCATGCCGACCTGAACGCGTACAACATCCTGGTCCCGGAGGAGGGAGAGGGACCGGCATTCGTGATCGATCTGGACAGGGCTTCAGTCCTGAGCGGTCCGGTCCCCGAACGCCGCGCCCGGGCCAACCTCCGGCGACTCAGGCGCTCCTTGCTCAAACTTGGACTGGATGAGGCCGTAGCGCACTGGGACGTGCTGGAGAGCGGATACGACGTACCCCCACAGCCCCCGCCCGCCGCCTAGCCCGGCGCCGGGTCAGCCACTGTTTCGGGCCCCTCCGCCGCAGATGGGGACGATGAGAACTGCAGATCACACAGGCGCCGGTACAAACCGCCGGCCTCGTAGAGCTCTCCGTGAGTTCCCGATTCCACCAGGCGACCGTCCTCGAGGGCCAGTATCCGGTCCGCTCCCCGGATCGTGGAGAGCCGGTGGGCGATCACGAATACGGTGCGGCCCGTGAGGAGGCGCTCCAGGGCCGCCTGAATCAACTGTTCCGACTCGGTGTCGAGCGACGAAGTCGCCTCGTCGAGGATGAGCAACGGCGGATCTCTTAGGATCGCCCGGGCGATCCCGACTCTCTGGCGTTGCCCTCCCGACAGCCGGATTCCCCGGTCGCCGAGCAGCGTATCCAGACCGTCGGGCAACTCCCGGATGAAGTCCTCCGCATTGGCCGCGCGGATCGCCTCGTAGACCTCCTCTTCCGCACGATTCTCGCCGTAGCTGATGTTGGCCCGCACCGTATCATGGAAGATCACGGTCTCCTGGCTCACGACGCCGAACAACGACCGGAGGGCGCCGAGCGGCATCTCGCGCAGGTCGCTGCCGTCGATCGTGATCCGGCCGCCCGTTGGATCGATGAATCGCGGGAGCAAGTCCACCATCGTGCTCTTCCCGGCTCCGGACGGTCCGACGAGAGCCACGACTTCCCCTGCCCGTGCCTCGAAGTCGATGCCGCGAAGCACCGGGCGGCCAGGTTCGTACTCGAAGTCCACGTTCTCGAACCGAATGGACTCCCGGGGCGCCGGTATCGTTCCGGGATGTGCTTCACGCGCCGGCTCGGCCGTCGTATCCAGCACCTCGAAGAACCTCTCGGCTGCAGCCAGCGACAGCTGTAGCTTCGTCGGAAACTGAGCCAGCGCCTTTACCGGCGACACGAGCCTCACCGCCATCGTCACGAAAGCGATGAACACTTCGGCGGTCAGCGTGCCGGTGCCGAGGACCATGTTGGCGCCGATCCAGATCAGGACGAGCGCGATCAGCGAAGACAGGGTCTCGGAGATCGGTCCTGCGGCCTGACTGAGCGCGTTGGCTCGCACCATTCGGCGGGCGTACTGGCGCGAAGTGCGGCTGAAGCGCTCCCGCTCGTGTTCTTCGGCTCCGAACGACTTGACGAGTCGGATCCCGCTCATGGTCTCCTGGGCCACGGACACGAGCTCGCCCCGCTGCTGGAACGCTTTGCCGTAGCTTCCCTTCAGCCGCCGGAGAATCGGACTGAGAAAGACGGCCACCAGCGGACCCGTGACCAGCGCGACCAGCGTGAGACGCCAGGACATGAGAAACAGAAAGGTCACGTACGTGGCGGCCGTCACCGCCTGCCGCAGAACGTCGGTGAGGGCGAACGTGATAGCGGTACGCGCTTCCCGCGTGTCGTTCAGGACCCGGGTGATGAGCTGCCCCACCTTCATGCGACCGAAGAACGACAGGGGCAGGTACTGCAGGTGCCCGTACACGTCGTCCCGCATGTAGCGCTCCACGTGCTCCTGGACGTACACGGTCAGGAGGCGCGCCCCATACAGCGTAACGTTCTTGAGGAACAGCGCACCGAGCACGAGAATACACACGTTGCGCAGGGCTCCGAGCGGATCTCCGGTCCGGATCCACCCGCCGAACAGCCCGTCGAGGAATCGCTCCAGGCTGCTCATGTCCGCCCCGGCGAGGATCTCCATTCCGAACAGCGACTGCAGGAACGGAATCAGGAGCACGAGGCTGAACGCGTCGAGCGCGGCCGACACGACCATCAGGCCGATCGCGCCGAGCAGGAGCCCTGTGAACGGCCCCACGTAGCGGAACAGGCGGACGTACGAAGACCACATGGAGGGCTTCCTCAGGCTCTCGGAGTGAGAAGCGCCACGGGAAGAACCATCTCCTCGGGGCTCACTCCACCATGCAGGAAACTGTCCCGATACCGGCCCTGGTACTCACGCAGTTTCGTGGGATAAACGAAGAAGTAGTCCTCGCGGCACATCATGTACGTCTGGTGAAAGCCCCGCGGCGGCAGGCGAAGAGCCTGAGGATCCGTCACGGCCAGCACGCCGGAGGCGTTGTCGACCCGCATGTCGCGGCCGAACTTGTAGCGCAGGTTCGAAGTGGCGTCCCGGTGCGCGTATATCGTTAGAGGGCGATTGCAGTGCACAGACCCGTGGTCCGTCGTGAGCAACACCGGCACACCCCGCCTTGCCGCCTCCTTGATGGCGCTGAAGGCGGCCGATCGCTCGAACCACGAATAGGTGAGCGAGCGCAGCGCGGACTCGTCCCTCGCCACTTCCCAGATCAGCCGCGACTCGCTCCGTCCGTGCGTCAGGAGATCCACGAAACCGAACACCAGCGCCGTGGCGGACGATCCGGAAAGGTAACCTCCCAGGCGCTGCAGCATCGCTTTGCCCTGGTCGGCGGAGAACACCTTCTCGTAGTGCGTGCGCACGCCGGACCCCACCAGTTCCTCGACGTGCGTGGCGAACAACTCGTCCTCGAAAGTGTTGTATCCCGCGTCCGAACCCGAGTCGTACCAACCCGGTCTCGACTCCTCGATGTCGTCTGCAAACAGGCCGCTGAAGATGGCATTGCGCGAGAACGGCGTGGCCGTAGGCAGGAGCGACGAGTAGAGTGCCTCCTCAACCTCGAACAGGTCGGTGAGCAGCGGTCGGATGGCCCGCCACTGGTCGAGCCGCAGACAGTCGATCACTATCAGGAGAGCCGACCGGCCATCCCCGAGCAGCGGGGCGAAGAACCGCTCGACTATGTCCACGGACAGTGGCGGACCGAGCTCCCCCTCCTCGCGAAGCCACTCCGAGTAGCGCTCGGCAACCAGTTCGCTGTAGTTCCGGCGCACGTCGCCGCGCAGCGCCTCGACGGTATCAGCCAGGCTCGTCTCGCCGGCCTCCTCGAGGCGCAGGTCCCAGTCCACCAGCTCGCTGTACAATGCGGCCCAGTCTTCCCACGAGTCGGCCGCATCGATGGCTTCGCGCAACTCACCGAAACGCGTCGTGAACTCGCGGGCGGCTTGCTGGTGGCGCAAGCGAGCGCCCGCGAGCAGCCGGGTCACCACTGACAGCACCTGGCGCGGACTGGTCGGCTTGATCACGTAGTCGTCGGCCCGCCGCCCCAGGGCCTCGTGAAGGGTCTCCTCCGCCTCGCTCTTCGTGACCATCACGATCGGCAGGTCACGGCCGGCGGTCCTGATCGCGCTCAGAACATCCAGGCCCCTGAGCCCCGGCATTTGCTCGTCGAGAAGGATCAGGTCGTAGGTCTCGCGCTCCAGAAGCTCGAGCGCATCTGCCCCGTTCATCACGGCATCGACGTGATAACCCTCCCGGATCAGGAGGAGCGTATGCGGACGCAGAAGATCGACCTCATCGTCGACCCACAGGATTCTTCCCTTGCTCACAGACGTGCGCGCGATCTCCCTTCCGTGCACATGCGAATCGGACGCCCCGCGAGTCCGGACTGGACCCCGGGGCGCATCGTCGGCCCGGTGAACGCTGGCCACGGTGGAATATGGCACGTCCTGTCACCCGCACCACCCCACGGTGTTCTTCGATCCCGGCTGGCCTCAGTCGCTCGGCACGAACTCCCGGACCGCGAGCTCCAGCTTCTCGAGCACGTCGTCCACCTCGATCTTCTCCATGTTTCCGGCGCGGAACTCCGACGAGGGAGCGGTCTCGTCCGGCTTCGAATAGCGATCGATGATGAGCTCCCTGGGGCCGCGGTACGGGCCCACGCGTTTGGGATCCGTATAGCCGAAGAGCGAAACGACGGGAGTGCCCAGGGCCGAGGCCATGTGCAGCGGCCCGGTGTCGGGGCTCAGGGCCAGCGCCGAGCCGTCGAGAAGCCACGCCAACCTCCGTAGATCGTCGCGCAGGGCCACGATCGGGGTAGCTCGGGTCGATTCCACCACCTGTCGGGCTGCCTCGGCCTCGACCGGTTTCTGGCTGCCGACGATCACGGTCTGCAATCCCAGATCCTTTTCCGCGGCCTCGAGCACCCGCGCGTAACGCTCGGGCAACCAGTTCTTTCCCGGTCTCGTCGTCCCGACGACGACCGCCAGTGCCGGCCGGTCGAGTCGATCGAAGAATGCCCGTTGCGACGCTCGCTCCTCGTCGTTGAACTCGAAACGCCATTCGAGGACGGGATCGACCCCCAGGTGGTGCAGGAACTCGAGGTACTGGTCCTGTACGTGCTGTGGCTTTCGGGGCGGGATCTTCTCGGTCGTGAACAGCCAGTTGAAGTCACGCGCCCGGCGGCGATCGAAGCCCAGCTTGCGGGGCGAGTCGATCAGGGCCGTCAGCAGGCCCGCCTTCAAGTAGACCTGCAGGTTTACCACCAGGTCGAAACGCCGGCCCGCGACGGTCGAGCGGAAGTCGCGGAAAGCCGCCAGGCCGGCAGAGCGATCGAACAAGATGTACTCGTCTACGTCCGGATGAGGCTCGACAAGCGCGTGCGCCACGGGCTGGATGACCCAGGTAAGCCTGGCATCGGGCCACGCGCGCTTGAGCGACGTGGCTATCGGCATGCCGTGGACGACGTCACCTATCGCGCTGAGTAGCACGATCGCGATCGACCGGGGTGCATCTGGCATCCGCCGCTTGCCTTTCGCGTTTGGTATGGAGCCTTCTGGCGGTTCGGCGGTACATTACGTCGAACTCGCGCTCGGGCAAGGTACCAGTTTCTGATTCGGGGCCATGAGGATCCTCAGCCGATACGTCCTGCGACAGCACATCGCGCCGTTCACGTTCGCGGTGAGCGCGCTCACCTTGCTCATGCTGCTCGACCAGCTGGCCAAGCAGTTTCACAAGCTCGTCGGCAAGGGGCTCGGGGCGCGGGTAATCGCCGAAGTGTTCTTCTATTCCATCCCGTTCATCATCGCGGTAATCGTCCCGATGGCGGTCCTGGTCGCCGTGCTGTACGCGTTCAACAGACTGGCCGCGGACAACGAGATCTCGGCCATGAAGGCGAGCGGCGTGAGCCTGGCCCGCATCGCCGTGCCGGTCGTCGTGGCGGCCACGTTCGTAGCCGCCGGGCTGGTGTGGTTCAACGACACGGTACTTCCGGAAGCCAACCATCGGCTGGCCAGCCTTCGCGTCAGCATCACCCGCAAGGAACCGACGTTCGCGCTGCAGGAACGCCGGGTGAACGAAGTGATCGAACGGCGGCTGTTCATCCAGGCCGCCGGGATCGACAACGCCTCCAGCCGGCTGGATAACGTAACGATCTGGGACGAGCGAGACGCCGACCGCTCGAGGACGATCTACGCCGACAGCGGGTTCATGGCGTTCAACGAGGCGCAGACCGATCTGTACCTCACACTGCACGACGGCAAGGTGGAGGAGACGCGAGACAGCTCACCCGAGACGTTCCGCGAGGTATGGTTCGCCACCCAGCTCTTCCGCATACCGGAAGTGGGCAACGAGCTGAACCGCGACCTGAGCAAACACCGCAGCGACCGCGAGCAGCCTGTAGACTCGATGCTCGCCCAGGTGCGCGAGGCGGAAGCCGAAGCCGTGCTCGTCGAGCAGGCGAGCCGAGCCATGGCTCTGGCCGCCACCTCCCGGCGTCTCGGGGGTCTCGCACCGGACGAAGCCGAGCTCGCGCCGCCGGACACCGCCGGCGTGGTCGCCGACGCGTGGAGCGCGGGCCGGAGGCTCGAAGTGCCGTCTTCAGCGTACAACTCGTTTCGAGCCAACGCGATCCAGCTCCAGAGGCACCGGGAGCGGGCCAACCGCTTCGAGGTCGAAATCTGGAAGAAGTTCACCATTCCGGCGGCCTGCATCGTGTTCGTGCTGATCGGAGTTCCCGTCGCCGTGCGGTTCCGCAAGGGCGGCGTGGGGCTGGTTGTGGGCGTGAGTCTCGGTGTGTTCTGTCTTTACTACGTCGCCCTCATCGGTGGGGAGAAGCTGGCCGACCGCCAGCTTCTTTCACCCGCGCTCGCCATGTGGAGCCCGAACATCCTCTTCGGACTCATCGGCATCGGGGGGTTCTTCCAGGCCCGGAGAGCCGGCGGGTGAAGATCCTCGACCGCTACGTGGCCCGGCAGTTCCTGATCATCTTCCTGATCTGCGTTCTCGGCGTGCCGTTCCTGTTTCAGGTGATCGATCTCACGGACCGTCTCGACAACTTCCTGCAGGACGGAGTGAGGCAGGCTCAGGTGGTCGCGTTCTACTTCTATCAGCTCCCCTACCAGATGTTGCTGGCGTTTCCGATCGCCTGTCTGCTGGCAGCCGTGTTCACTGTCTCCCGGATGACGCGGCACTTCGAAGTGACCGCGGCCAAGGCGGGGGGTGTGAGCTTCTATCGGCTGGTGGCCCCCATGCTGATTCTCGGCGTGGCGATCAGTCTCATCGCGCTCGCCCTGTCCGAGGTCGTACCCGACTCGAACCGGCTGGCCGCCGAGGCGATCGACAAGGACGAGGAGAGGGAGTTCGATGTCCGCCTGAACTTCGTGTACCGGGGGGACGGCGGGCGCTATTACTTCGTGCGCCGGCTGGATGCGGCCGCCGGCACCATGATGTCCGTCAAGATCGACCGCGAGGGAACGGGCTACGAATACCCCTCCTATTCGGTGCGCGCGCCGGAGGCTCGCTGGGACTCGGCAGCGGCTCGCTGGGTTCTCGAGAACGGTCACCTGCGCTACACGCCGGAGCGCGACCGGGTCATCGACATCGCCTTCGCCGAGCTGTGGCAGGCCCCGTTCTACGAGACGCCGTACGAGCTGCTCGCCAAGGCCAAGGCTCCCGAGGAGATGGATTACGCGGAGCTGGGCCGGTTCATCGAGGCGCTCGAGAGGTCGGGCGAAAACCCGAGGAAGGAGATGGTGCAGCAGGCGCTCAAGATAGCGTTTCCCTTCACCTGCTTCATCATCGTGTTGTTCGGAGCGCCGCTCGCCAACTCCACCCGGCGCGGAGGGGCCGCCCTCTCGATCGGACTGGCGCTGGCCACCACTATCGTGTTCCTCACCCTGATCCGGATCGGGGAGGCTCTCGGAGCGGGAGGCGTGCTGCCGCCCGTGGCGGCGGCCTGGTTCCCGAACGCGATCTTCTTCCTGGCGGGCGTCGGCCTGATGGGCCGGGTCAAGACCTAGC
>JBDGXI010000072.1:0-10362 GCA_039584685.1 Gemmatimonadota bacterium
CGGGCGAAGGCGATTCCGCTGAACAGCATGGGCAGAGTCGTGAGTGTAGCGACTATGGCCGCCTTCAGCGCGAATGGCAGAAAAGCGAACCTGGCAAGGTCGACGAAGTACAGTGCCAGGACGATCGCCAGCAGTGCTACGTACACCGGCGCGAGCCGGATGGCAGGCGACCGGATGACGATGGCGTTGGCGATCAGCACCATCGCCAGGACGCCCGTGATGATGATCGCGTTGACCAGCCACGTGTTGCCGAGCACCACCGACGCCTTGCTGATGTTCTGCACCTCGAGCAGGAGGAAGGCTGCCCCGAGGAAGAAGAAGTGCCAGGAGTCGAGGTCCCATGTGCGCGGATTCATCGTAGCCGGCAGATCGAGCGTCCGTGCGGCGTAGAGCACGAGCAGGGCCAGAAGGCCAGCCAGCAGAACGAACAGGAGCGGGATCCGGGGGTGGTCGAGGTACAGGTATGGCCAGTCGTCTGTGGCAGGTTGCGTCGTGTACGAAAGCTCGACCGGGTCGGCTTCCGCCAGCCGGTTCAATCGCTCGAGCTCCGGAACTGACGCGATCCGCCGGCGCGCTGTCTCCAGATCTCCAGCGATCAACATGACGCCCGCCATCCCGCTTGCGCTGAACGGAAAACGAAACGCCAGCGGCTCCTCACCGAACACGTTTCGGAGTTCGACTGCAAGTCGGTCGATGATGAAGTCCCGCACTGGAAAGAACGTCATGGTCACGATTCCGCCGTCATTCAGCAGACTCCGGACGTGCTCGAAGCTCTCCAGCGTGTACACGTAGTGATCGAGCCGGGCGTTGGTGAGCGACGTGGTAGTGTGCGAGTCGAGGAATCCGAAGGCGATTACATCATAGCGTTCTTCCGTTCGAGCGAAGAACGATCGCGCGTCTGTCGTGACTAACTCCACTCGATTGGAATCATAAGGCCGTTCCGGGTGGTACATCTTGCCAAATGACAGGATCACCGGGTCGATGTCGACCGCAGTGACGCGACTGCGTCCGTTTCGAAGCACACCGGCTACGTCGTTCCCGGATCCCGCTCCCACCACAAGCACACTTTCCGGGTCGGGGTGAACGAGCGCCGGCACGTCGTACGGGCTGAGTCGCTCGGCTCGATCGGCCGATTGCCCGTCACTTCCGTTCACGCGGCCGAACGAACTCAAGTCCAGGAGCAGCTGGTAGCCTGCATTATTGACCTGCACCAGGTACCTGGCGGTCGGCACCTGAGGCAAGGTATCTGGATTCACCGAATACAGCTCCAACTTCTGGTAGGGAGACCACACGGTCTCCAGCACGGGTCCCGACCGCTGGGCGGTGGCGACGAGGGGTACGAGAGGAATCAGCATGACCAGCGCCAACCAGTCGACCCGTTTGCGGCGAGCGAGGAACGGAAGCGCGAGAAGAGCAAGAACCAGGAACCAGAGTTCGGGCGGTTGGCCGAGCCGGCTGAGTCCGACGAAGAGCCAGATTCCCGCCAGGCTTCCCGCGACGTTCACTGAATAGGCTACGATCGGCTTCGGATGTTCGTCCAACAACCTTCCGAGGAAACGGCCGATAGGGATAAACGGCTCCAGAACGAGGACCATGATCCCGAAGGTGAGCAGAAGTCCGACCAGCAAGCCTATGGCCGCGACGGGAGTCGTCACGGCCAAGGCCGACTCCCAGATGTTGATCTCGCCGAGAACGGTAAGCAGCGTGCTCACGTTCGACAGGACCAACCGGGACTGAGGGATCACCATGAGGGCGGCGAGAACCAGCAGCGCGAACAGGCTGCGGTGGACTGAAATCGGTCGCCTCGACGTGAACAGGCCGATTCCCAGCCCGAGGAAGCAGACCACGAGCACCGTGTTCTGCAGGTAGGCGAAAATGCGGACCTCCGTTCCGATCCAACGGATGAGCAGCAGCTCGAGGTACAGACCGAGCAGGCTGATCCCGAAGATGGCCGCATTTGCTGAAGGTCGCTTCACCGTGACTCCGCCCTTTCTGGCGCTTTTCGCTCACGGGGCTTTCGCAGGCGAACGGTTGTCAAGAAGGCACATACGGGGGGAAGTCCGCAAGACCCGGGCGGTGACCCCGCTGACCCTGAAGGTCGGCCGCGGGACGCTGGGCTGGTCCGCCGGCTACGCCATCTGCAGCTGCGACCGGATGCAACGGGCGACTTCAGGATCCGTCTCAGCGCGTCCGGGTCCCGATGTTGAGGGCCATTGGCACCGTCCCGGGCCCGTCGCACATTGCGTTGTGTTCAACCACCCTGAATGAACCGGGGGCGAATGGGGAAGCGAAGGTCTCGCTCAGGTCCTACCGTGTATGATGCGCGCGTCGGAGTCGGACTCTCGACGGCGTTGCGTCGTGCCCGCCGCTCCCCCGGCCACCGAGGCCGGCCCACTCCGGTTTTCGATGCGGTTCGAGACCGGCTGATCGTGTTGTCCGACATGCATCGGGGAAAGCGCGATCGGGCCGACGACTTCAGGCGCTGCGAGTCCGCCTATCTCAAGGCCCTCCTACACTACGACTCGGAGCGCTACACCATGGCGATCCTGGGCGACGCGGAGGAGTTGTGGAAGAACAGGATCGCCTCCGTCCTGGACACCTATCCCGAGGTCTATCGGGCCGAAGCGTCGTTTCACTCGGACGGACGTCTCCTCCGATTCTGGGGGAACCACGACGAAGAGTGGGCATCCCCGGCCGCCGTGCGGCACTGGCTCGGACCGGTGAATCCGGGTCCCGAACTGCACGTTCACGAGTCCCTCCTGCTCGATGTGGCCCTGGACGGGAGGAGACTCGGATCACTGTTCCTCGTGCATGGTCACCAGGGGACCGGCATGAGCGACGGCCTGGCCTTCCTGGCACGCTTCACCGTGAGGTTCGTCTGGAAGCCCATCCAGCATCTCACGGCCGTGTCCCGAAACACACCCTCCAAGAACCGGAAGGTGCGGGAGAGACATCACCGGGCCATGCGTCGGTGGGCCGAGGGGCACGAGAATCTCATGCTGATCGCCGGGCACACACACCGCCCCGTCTTCGCGTCGGTCGCGATCGTGGACGAGCTGGAGCGGCGTCTCGGTCTGGAGATGGAGGAGATTCGGAGTCGGGCGGAAGACCAGGTGTTCTGGGACGAGATCGTGTCGGACTGCACGGACCGGGGCTGGTTGGGAGACGAGGCGCCTTGCGGCCCGCCGCGTGGCGAGGAGCCGCCGGCCCCCAACCTGTTCAATTCGGGGTGTTGCTGCTTCCACGACGGCCGGATTACAGGGATCGAGCTGGCCGAAGGGCAGATCCGACTCGTACTCTGGGGAGAAGGGATCCCTGAGGGTCGCCGCATACTCGCCCGTGCAGATCTGAAAGACGTGTTCGAACAAATGTCCGAGCACTCCACTGCGCGTGCTCAGCCTCCCGGCCTCGCGAGCGGCCCGGAGGATACCTGATGCGATCGGCTCAGCGCTGTCCCTTGGCGTCCTTCAGGATCCGGCGCGCGGCAAGGTAACCGCACGTGCCAGTCAATCCGCCTCCAGGATGAGTCCCGGTTCCGCATAGGTAAAGGCCAGCGATGGGAGTCCGGTAGCGCGCCCAGCCCGCAACGGGCCGCGCGAAGAAGAACTGATCCAGGGTCATCTCGCCCTGGAACACGCTGCCCTCTTGCAGCCCCCACTTGTCTTCCATGCCGGCCGGCGTGAGGACGTGTCGGGCCTCTACCGCGTCCGGCAGATTAGGCGCAAAGCGACCCAGGGTCTGGACCACCGTGTCGCCCAGTGCTTCGGAGGCAGCGGCGTTCCACGAACTCTCGCGCAGGTGGTAAGGCGCGTACTGGACCAGCACGGACATGGCGTGCTTCCCCTCCGGCGCCAGGTCCGGTTCCGACACCGTCGGGATTACGGCTTCGAGGTACGGTGCCTCCGAGACACTGCCGTACTTGGCCGCGTCCGAGGCCCGCTCCACGTACTGCAGGCTGGGGCTGATCGAAATCGCGCCTCCCAGGTGCGCTTCTGCACTCGGCGCCCCTTCGAATCGCGGCAGTTCACCTAGCGCAAGGTGTACCTTGGCCGTGGCTCCCCTGTATCGAACAGCCCTGAGAGACCGGACGAACTCTGGATCGAGCGACGCCGGATCCGACAGACCCAGAAGGGTCACTCCGGGGCCGACTCCAGAAGCTACCGTGCGCGCGGAGATCTCGGTTCCATCCTCGAGCACCACACCGGCAGCCCTTCCAGCATCCAGCAGGACGTGTTTCACCGTCCGGTCAGTGCGAATCTCGACTCCGGCAGCCCGGGCCGCGGAGGCCAGGGCCTCGCTCAGGCGCCCGACCCCGCCTCGCGGACGGACGAGCGCCGTCGGGCTGCCGGATCCCGACTCAGCCGCCCCGCGGAACAGGTTGAATGCCGTTCCCGTGGCCATCGGCCCGTGGGCACCGCCCTGCACTGATATGCCCGCAAGGGCTCCGCGGAGCGGTTCCGACTCGAACCACTCGTCCAGCAGTTCGAGACAGGACATGGGCAGGACGCGCACCACCTCCTCCATCTCGCGCCGACCCAGTTTCCGCAAACCGAGGCCGAGGCGTCCCAGCGCAGCCATACCCGACCGTGATGGGTCCGGAATCTCGGGAGGCTCGATCGAGAACACGCTCGAGAGGAATCCCGCCACCATCCCGGTGAAGGCTTCGAAATCTGCCCAGCGCCCGGCGTCGGCTGCGGAAAAAGTGCGGATTGAATCGGCGGTTGCGGACGCCGATCCACCCAGCAGGAGATGCCGGCCCTCCCCGTCCGGCACAAACAGCGCCGGGTCGGCTCGGACCATTTCGAGCCCGTGTGAACGGAGGTTCAGGTCCGAGGCGACGGAAGGATGCAGCTTCGCCGCGCGGTGTGTCCCGGTGTCGAAGCTGAAGCCCGGAAACAACTCTTCACTAGACGCCCCGCCCCCGACTCTAGATCGCTGCTCGACCACGAGAACGCTCAGCCCGGCACGGGCGAGATAGGCGCTCGTCACCAGCCCATTGTGTCCGGCACCGATCACCACGGCGTCGTATGAGCGGCTCATCGGGCGCCGCCCCTCAGGATCTCGAGGGCTGCCAGACGTCCCGGTCCACCGCAGATCCCTCCGCCGGGGTGGGTGCCCGACCCGCACAGGTAGAAGCCACGCATCGGCGTCCTGTAGTTGGCCCACCGCGGCGCCGGCCTCAGGAAGAACAGCTGCTGAAGCGATAGCTCTCCGTGGAAGATGTTGCCGCCTGTGAGGCCGAACTCGTCCTCCATGTCCTGCGGTGTGACTACCTGCCGGTGGATGATCGCGTTGCGCAGGTTCGGCGCGTATTCACTCAACGTATCGATGACGGTGTCGCCGAAGGCCTTCCGCTTCTCGTCGTTCCATCCACCGTTAAGGGCGAACGGCGCGTACTGCACGAAACAGGACATCACGTGCTTACCGGGCGGAGCCATCCCGGGATCGATGAGCGACGGGATGATGACGTCCATGTACGGACGCCTCGAGAACTCACCGTACTTGGCGTCGTCGTACGCTCGCTCCAGATAGTCCTGGCTGGGGCTGATCGAGATCGCGCCCCTGAGGTGGTCCCCATCTCCGGGGAGACTCGTGAAATCCGGCAGTTCGCCGAGGGCCAGGTTGACCTTTCCGGATGAGCCTACGCTGCGGTAGCGTCGAATCGAGTCCACGAACTCACGCGGCAGGTCGGTCTCGTCCACCAGGTTGAGGAACGTAAGTCGTGGGTCGAGACCGGATACCACCGTTCGCCCCCGGATTTCCTCGCCATCCTCGAGGGCCACACCGACCGCGCGACCGCCGCGGACGATCACACGCGCGACGGTGGCGTTCACGCGGATCGTCACTCCCAGCGACCGGGCCGCGGAGGCGATGGACTCGGCGACCGCCCCGGTTCCTCCCCGCGCGAATCCCCAGGCACGGAAGGCTCCGTCGATCTCTCCCATGTAGTGGTGGAGCTGCACGTATGCCGTTCCGGGAGAGCGCGGACCGAGGAACGTGCCGATGATTCCGCTCGCGGACATGGTGGCCTTGAGGGCGTCGGTCTCGAACCACTCGTCCAGAAAATCGGCCGAGCTCATCGTCATGAGCTTGTACAGCATGAAGAAGTCGGCCTCGCCCAGGTCGCGGAAGTGCCGTCCGAGCCGCAGCAGTCCGCGCAGGTCCTTCGGACTCAGGGAGGTGGGATCGGGAGGTACCATGGCCAGAATGGGCTTCACGGCCAGTGCCATGCGATACATCAACTGGCCGAACCGGTCGTACGCGTCGGCGTCCAGAGGGGAGTGTCTGTAGATCTCGCGTCGCGTCTGATCATGATCCGCCCACCGGGTCAGGCGGTCGCCGTTTGGAAGCGGCGTAAACGTGCTCTCCAGGGGAAGAATCTCGAGGCCGTGCCGGGGCAGATCGAGCTCCCGGATGATCTCCGGACGAAGCAGACTGACCACGTAGGAGAGCACCGAGAACTTGAAGCCGGGGTACATCTCTTCGGTAACGGTCGAGCCACCCACCAGGTGCCGCCGCTCCAGAACCAGCACGCTCCGGCCCGCGCGGGCCAGATATGCAGCGGTCGTGAGTCCGTTGTGTCCGCCACCGATAACGATGGCGTCGTACGCGGCTTCTCGGCCCACTCTCATCCCCTCTTTCGCGGCGGATCGAAGAACGGCGTCTCGACGACCGTGGCTGTAGCCCGGAGGCGCTGGTGCTCGACGGTCACCTCCATCTCCAGGTTCGTTCCGGGGACGCCGACCGACCCACGGAGGTGAGCCAACGCGATGTACTTCTTCAAGAGTGGCGACCAGCACCCGCTCGTGGCATAGCCGACCTGGCTGTTACCCCTGTATACGGGAACGCTCGTCCGCCACGAGGTGGACGGGACCACAGGTGGCAGGCCCACGCTGCCGTATGCCCGCTCAAGGGATACCCAGTCGATCTCGAGCCCTCGGAGCCGCCATTCGGGCCCCGTCTTCGCCTGGCGGGCCAGCGCAGCCCGGCCAACGAAGTTCTCCTTGCCTAGATCCACCGTCCACTCCAATCCCAACTCGAGCGGTGTGGATTTCTGACTCTCCAGGAGGGCCTGGTGGGTCGGCACATAGTCCACGGTAACGAGGACCAGGCCCGCCTCGATCCGCGCCATGTCCAGGGCCATGAGTCCGGTCGGCACGATCCCGTACGGCCGGCCCGCCTCCACCAGGGCGTCCCACAGGGGGATGGCTCGCTCGGCCTCGACCCAGATCTCGTATCCCAGGTCACCCGTGTACCCCGTCCGGGACACCGAGACCGGAATGCCGCCGAGGTCTACGTCCATCACGCCGAAGAACCGCAGACCGTCCAAGTCGGTTGTCGTGAGCGCCTGCAGAATCTTGCGGGCGTTCGGACCTTGAAGAGCCAGGGCAGCCGTCGACGCCGACGCGTCCTCGAACGACACTTCCATTCCACCCGCGTTGTCGTGGAACCACAGGAGGCTGGGGTCAGCAGACGTGAGGCGAAATACGTCGTCGCCCAGTCGAGCCAGCGTGCCGTCGTCGATCACTTTTCCGTCGCCGTCGCACCACGGAGTGTACATGACCCGGCCGACCGCGCACTTCCGGACGTTCCGGGTGACGAGCCGATCGAGGAAACGGACGGCGTCAGGCCCCCGGATCAGGTACTTGTACAGCGGAGACACGTCGATCAGTCCCGCGGCATTGCGGATGGCCCAGTACTCCCTGTCGTGATACAGGTCGTAGGAGCCGGCAGCCAGATAGCCGGCCCAAGGGCGCCAATTGCTGGCTCTGCACAATGCGGAGGTGCGTTCGTGCAAGGGAGTGCCGGGCAGGCTGTAGGCAGGAGTAATGGCTCCCCCTTCGCTGGTTTCCGCCGGTCGGCCGGGGACCGGACAATCCCCGATTCTTACTCATACAGGGGCGCGGACGCTGCGGCAATACGCTCACCGCTGAGCCGTCCACGGCGGGTGGCGGGCTGCTCTATCAGGCGTCCCGAGATCGACCGGTAGAGCTCCTGGGCGAAGAGGGGTGCCCCTCCGACTTGCTCGAGGGACTGGCGCGGCGGAACATTCAGTGGGAGGGCTCCGTAGACGAGTACTGACGTGCGGCCCGAAAGAGAGCGGGACACATGGACGTGCGAGACGTGCGGCGGACGACCGACGACAGTCTTGCGGGCGCGGTCCGCATGGCCCTCGGCGTGCTGTTCCTGATGACCGGCGTGATGAAACTGGCCGTCCCCACGCTGGCCGAGGCTTTTTCCGGGCAGCTCGTCGCCGCTGGGATTCCCATGATCTGGCTGGTGAAGTGGGCTGTACCGCTGGTCGAGATCGGGGCCGGCCTCGCCCTGCTTGTGGGCGCGTTCGCGCGGGTGGTGGCGCTGGTCATCATCACGATCATGGCCGTGGCCGCGTACGTGCACCTGGTAGTGGACGACGCGGACATGTTCCCCCTGCAGCCCAACGAGCCGGTCGTTCCGCTCGCCGTGATGCTGATGGCTGTCTACCTGGTTTGGAGAGGGGGGGGAAGCGGCAGCGTAGACCTGAGAGACGTTCCACGGGCCGGCTGACGCCCGGTCGGACCCGGAGTATCTTTTTGGACGTTAAGCCCGACACGAACATCCACTTCCACGGAGCCGCCTCCCGATGTCAGACAATCCCGGTCGCCCCGCCGCACCCCAGGTCCAGATCAACGCCAGCGACGAGGTGGCGCGCGGTCGATACAGCAACAACATGCTCGTCACGCACACGCGTGAGGAGTTCATCCTCGACTTCCTTCTCACGGCGCCGAACGGCACGCAGCTGGTATCCCGGGTGATGGTCAGTCCGGGGCACATGAAGCGAGTCCTGTCTGCCCTGGTCGATAACATGCAGAAGTACGAGGCCAACTTCGGCGAAGTGGTGGCGCCCGAGGGCGGTCATCCCCAGTTCCACTGAGTGCCATGCGGTTTCGCGTCTACATCGCGATGAGCCTCGACGGATACATCGCCACCGCGGACGGATCGGTCGAATGGCTGGAGCCGTTCTTCGACGAGGAATACGGCTACGAGGCCTTCATAAGGGATATTTCCTGCGCCGTGATGGGCAGGATTACATACGAGCAGGTTCTCGACTTCGGCGAGTGGCCGTATCCCGACCACGATGTTTACGTGCTGAGTCGGTCGCCGATCGAGGGTCTGCCCGAGCGGACATTTGCGTGGCCGGGAGGCCCTGGGGATCTCGTTCGCCACCTGCGGGACGGGGACCGAGCCGGTGATTGCTGGCTCATCGGCGGTGGACTGACCATCCGCGAGTTCGAGCGGCTCGGAGTGATCGACGAGTACCAGGTGTTCGTGATGCCCACGCTTCTGGGAGACGGCATTCCCCTATTCCCCGCGCCGTTCCCGTGCGGCGCGCTGCAGCTCTCCAGTGTCATGGCGTGGGAGAACGGGGCCGTTCGCCTGCTGTACGAACGGACCGGCGAGGGCGGGCAGGATCCGCCAATGGAGGAGGAGAAGTGATACCGCGCGGCGCGGCACTGCTGGTGATCGACGTGCAGAAGGGCTTTGACGCTCCGCGCTGGGGGCCGCGCAACAACCCCGGGGCCGAGAGCACTATTGCCGGCCTTCTGAAGGCCTGGAGGTCGGCCGACTGGCCCGTGGTTCATGCGCAACACGTCTCGGAGGAGCCCGGTTCGGCGCTCGGGCCGGGGCAGCCCGGGGTCGAGATCAAGCCGGAGGCGGAGCCCGAGGAAGGGGAGCCGCTGTTCCAGAAGAGCGTGAACAGCGCCTTCATCGGTACGCGCCTGGAGGAACACCTGAGGTCGGCGGGGATCGAGTCGCTCGTCATGGCAGGCCTGACCACCAATCACTGCGTGTCCACGACGGCCCGCATGGCCGGGAACCTCGGATTCGAGGTCTTTGTGGTAGAGGACGCCACGGCCACGTTCGATCGGCGCGGACCGGACGGGATCCTGCACCCCGCGGACCGTGTGCACTCCGTCTCGCTGGCCAATCTGCACGGCGAGTTCGCCACTGTGGTGGCAGCCGCTGACGTTCTCTCCGCCCTCGCACGTCTCACGGAGCATAACAGTTAGCACTACAGGTTAGATCATGTGCCGTAACATAAGAACATTATACAATTTCGAACCGACAGCGACGGACGAGGAAGTACGAGCCGCATCCCTCCAGTTCGTGCGCAAGGTGAGCGGGTACGCGAAGCCGTCGGCGGCGAACCAGGACGCATTCGAGCGAGCGGTAGAGGACGTCGCATCCGTAGTGCGGGACCTTCTCGATTCGCTGGTCACGAGTGCTCCACCGAAGGACCGCGAGGTCGAGGTGGAGAAGGCGCGGGCGCGCGCGAAGAAGCGGTACGAGCGGCAAGCCGAATGACTACCTCACAACGGG
>JBDGXI010000244.1:0-4414 GCA_039584685.1 Gemmatimonadota bacterium
AGTACAAGCGGAACTAGTCGAGCAGCTCGGGAAGTCCATCCTGAGCGGCGGCGCGCCGGATCAGGAGCCCGCTGGTCGATACGCGAAGCTCCCACAACGTCACCTCGTCGGGCGGCGTGACGAACGTCGCCGACCCGTACTCCGCGTCCACCAGCGGCGCCAGCACCGGAAAGGCACGCCGCAGGTCGAACAGGTCGAACGGCTTCGGTTGCGCCAGCGAGTACACGGCACGCGGCAGCGACCGCTCTTCTTCGAGGTCCAGGTAGCGCCCTCCCACCCGATCCAGCTCGTAGTCGGTGTGGAGGCCGAGCACGTTCACCAGGGGCTTCCACTTCAGGATGTGCGCGTCGATGTACAGCTCATCGCCCGTCAAGCGAAAGGTGCGCACCGAGCTGTCCGGGAACTGGACGTGGGCCGCGAAGGCCTGACCCGTGTCCGGCACGGTCCACACGCGGGCGGCGATCTCCTCGTGCGTGAGGGCGCGGTAGCCGCGCGTGCCGACCAGCACCGCGAGGGCCAGTGCGGCGAACAGGCCGGCGGCGAGGGACGCCAGGCCGGCGAGCAGGCTGCTGACCGCGCGGCGCTTCCGCACGGCGTGCGTGAAAACCAGCAGCAACACCAGCGCTGTGAACGCCCCGGCCGCGGCCAACGTACCCAGAAACTGTGAGGTGCTCACGATTCGTGCGATCTCAGGTCGCCGGCATGATGTTGGCGTTCAGTCGGAACAGGTTGTCCGGGTCGTACTTGCTCTTGATCGCTGCCAGGCGCTCGAAGTTGCCCCTGAAGTTGGCATTCACGGGCTTCCCGCCATCCAGCGGCTGATCGTTCACGTACCAGCCGTTGGTGTACGATTCGAGGTTCTTCCAGTAGGCCCGTTCCCAGGCGATGTGGTCCGTCGGGTCTTCTCCATACGCCCAGTCCACGGCGCTCAGCAAATTGCCCATCGAGTCACGGTATGCGAATGCCGTGGCGTCGTTCGGCACGCGATTGATCGCGCCGCCACTCTGCTGAAAGAAGACGGCGGCGTCCCGTCCCGTCCCGCCCTCGAGCCCCTGCAGGATGTCGTCGATCAGAGCGCCGGACATATCGTTGATGAATCCGCTCTTCAGATACGAAGCGCGGGCGCGTGGATCGTCCGAATCCCCCGACTTCTGGAGCGCGACGTAGTCCATGGCCTTGAACCCGTCGTAGATCGGCTTGCCCACCTTCTTGAGGGGAGCTAGCACCTTCTCCGCCTCGTTCTCTGGACCGGAGTAGCAGATCCCGATGCCACAGCGCGGGTCTTCTCCGTCCGGATACGATACGAAGAAACCCATCGCGAGCTCATCCGGCGATTCGTGCGAGTATTCGGAGTACATGACGAGCAGGTCACGGGCGTTCTCGATGGGGAACACCATGGCCCCGCCGACGACCTGCCGCTGCATGGGGTGCAGCTGGAACTCGAAGTTCGTCACGATTCCGAAGTTCCCGCCGCCGCCGCGCACGGCCCAGAACAGGTCAGGGTTCTCCGACGCGTCCGCATGGTGCCACTTCCCGTCCGCCGTCACGATGTCGACCGAGAGCAGATTGTCCACCGAAAGGCCGAAGCGGCGCCCGAGGCGCCCGAATCCACCGCCCGTTACCAGACCGCCGGCGCCCGTGTGCGACACGGTGCCCATCGTCGTCACCAGACCGAAGGCCATGGCCTCGCGATCGACCGGGCCGAGAAGACTTCCGCCGGAGACCCAGGCCTTGCGCGCCTGAGGGTCGATGCGGACGTCACGGAACAGGGAGAGATCGATCTGCATCCCTCCGTCGCAGGTCGATTTTCCCGAGGCGCTGTGACCGCCGCACTTCACCGCGACCAACAGGTTGTCGTGATCCCGCGCGAAGTCTACCGCGGCCCGAATATCGGCTACGCCCGTGGGGCGGACGACGAGCGCCGGATACTTGTCGAACGACGGGTTCAGAATCAGACGCGACGCGTCATACCCCTTGTCCCCGGCCAGAAGCACGGGACCGTCCATATGCGCAGCGAGCTCCGCGATGTCGCTGCCCGGAAGCACGACCTCGGCCCCGGCCCCCGTGATCGCCGGTACGTCGGGCGGCTCCTGCGGGGCCTCCTGGAACATCGCGGCGATCGACCTGCTGCGCGGAATCGTCACGGCTGCGGTGGCGGCGAGCGTAGACCGGACGAACGTGCGTCGCTTCATGGCTGTCCTCGACTGTGTAGGGTATCGGGCCTCAACGAGTCTACTCAAAGTGGGAATTCGAGCAAAGTCCGGCCCTGAGGCTTCACCTCACCTACCAGTCGAGGTCGGGGGGATGGAGGGTTACAGCGCCCTCACGGGAGTCAGCCCGATCTTCGATTGAACCACTGCCACGCGATCAAGACCGCAACGATTCCCACGAGGAAGAGGAACAGCCACTCCCAACGAGCGAAGTCGGACACGGTAAAACCTCCAATCGAGAGGGTGCGGCTAAATCGCCTCGCGCAGACGGTCTTCCTCCGCACGGAGCCAATCGAGCAGGTCGAGGAAGTCGGGGTCGCTGCGCAGCTCCTGCAAGAAGCCACAGCGTCCTGGTGGCTACCGAGCACCGCGTAGGCGACACCGACGTTGTACTCGATGTGATGCGCATGGGCGAAAGAGGCCCTGCCCGCCAATGCGATCTGCACCTTCAGTTCAGCGGCAGCACTGTCACCCTCGACTGCATATGCAATCGCGCTCAGACTGTTCAGAATCGGGTTATTCTCGCCGAGTCCCTCGGAGCCCGCTGCTTCAATGAGACGGACCGCTTCATCTGTTCTGCCCAGACGCAGGAGCGCCTCCGCCGCGTACGGAGACGCCCAGACCGGAAGGGGCTCCAGGGCTGCGAACGCACCTTCGAAGTCCCCACTCCACAGCAGGATCAGTCCCCGTCTGAACAACGCGTACACGCTCAGCGGGTCCAGGGACTGCGCAATCAGCGTCTCCTCCAAAGCTTCGTCAAGCAGACCCACGTGACTGTAGATCACGGCCAGGTCGTCGTGTGTGTCGCTCAAGTTCGGATTGAGAGCTATTGCCCGCTTGAGATCCCTTGCCGACTCCACGTGGAGGAATCCGAACAGGGAAGACCACAACACGTCGCCTCGTGCCGCGTAGCCCTCGGCCAGCGTAGAATCCAAAGCGAGTGCCCTCTCGCTCGCCTCCAGCGCCTGGTGGAGCCACACCTCGGAGCCCTCGAACGTCGCGCCCTGCTCCTCGTACACACGAGCCAGGACTGCATGCGCAAGGGCGAAGTCGGGGTCGAGCTCCACTGCCAGCTCCAGGTAGGCCATCGCCGAATCCTGGCTCTGACGGGTGAGGTGGCGGAAGTGGGCGAGGCCGCGCAGATAGGCGTCATACGCCTCCGTATCGGCGGTTGGCCGGGCGGTCATCGCCTCCCGCTCTATCCCGAGCACCGTCACCTCCAGTGCACTCGCTACCTGCTCCGCGATGGCCGACTGCACGCGGAACACCTCGGTAATGTCTTCATCGAACGGGTGCGCCCACAGATGAGCGTTTGCCGACACGTCTATCAACTGCGGAGTGATGCGAACGCGGCTCACTGGATCGCCGGGCCGCTCCCGCTGCACGGTGCCGTCGAGGATGTACCCCACGCGAAGTTCATTGCCGATCTCGGCGGGGGTCTTGGTCGTGTTCTTGTACAACACGGCGCTCGTGCGTGAGATCACCTGAAGGCCCGTCATGTTGGCAATGCGGGCCGTGATCGCGTCGGTCATGCCATCCGCGAAGTACTCATCTTCAGGTGCACCGAGGTTCTCGAACGGAAGCACCACGAGTCGCGGTGGACCCGCAGGCTGAGAGCCACGCGGCCACACGACGAGTGCGAGGATCGCCACGACCGCGACCACCCCGATCGAGATCAGGGTGGGCACGAGTGGCTTGCGTCTCACGCGGTCGAGACGTGCGGGACCCCTCACCTGCTCGGGACTCAACGCCTCACCAAACTGCGCTGCCGTGGTGAACCGATCGGCCGGAGCCTTGGCCAGTGCTTTGCGCACTACTTCATCAACAGCATCTGGCACCGTCTCACGAAGAACCGAGACGCGAGGTGTATCCTCACTCAGCTTCTTCGCCATCACCGCTTGTGCCGTTGATCCGGTGTATGGCGGCTCTCCACCGAGCATCTCGTAGAGAACACAGCCTAACGAGTAAATGTCGGCGCGTCCGTCCAGGGTCTCCTGGTCGGTCGCCTGCTCCGGGCTGGAGTAGAGCGGCGTGCCGACGGCGAGTCCGGTTTGCGTCATCCGGTCGGTCTCTGCCGCCTCGAGGATTCTGGCGATTCCAAAATCGGCGATGACCGCGTGACCCTCGCTGAGGAGAATGTTGCCCGGCTTGATGTCGCGGTGGACGACTCCGTGGCGGTGCGCGTAGTCGAGCCCGTCGGCAAC
>JBDGXI010000245.1:0-2541 GCA_039584685.1 Gemmatimonadota bacterium
ACGTTCGGGCTTCTGGGCGGAAGACCGTTCTGGGGCCTTCCGGGAAACCCCGTATCGGCGATGGTGACGTTCGAGGTCTTTCTGAGACCGGCGCTCCGTAAGATGATGGGCCACCGACGACCGGAGGTCCCGCGAATCCTTGCCCGGGCCAGGAAATCGATCTCATCCACCGCCGATCTGACCCATTTCTATCGCGTCCGCCTGTCCCGGAGCGCCGGCCACATGCCGGCGGTCGAGCTCACCGGCCCCCAGGGATCGGGGATACTGACATCGATGAGCGCCGCCGACGGACTGCTGGTCGTCCCGGAAGGCGTCTCCGCGATCGAGGCCGGAGAGATCGTCGAGGTCATACCGCTGCCCGGAGAGTGGCCGTGAGGGGACAGGTCGTCCTGTTGATCGGCACGCGCCGTGGGCTGTTTCGCGCGGTTGCCGACCTCGGCCGACGAGAGTGGACTGTGCACGGCCCCGCGATAACAGGTTACGAGGTGTACCACGCCGTCCTCGACAGCCGGGATCCTGCTGCCGGCTACGCGGCCGTCAGACATGAAGTCTGGGGGGCGCACGTGTATCGTACGAGCGACGCCGGAGTCACGTGGGAACCGCTCGAGGCGCGTCCTTCGTTCCCCGCGGACTCTGGTCGCGAGGTCCAGGCGATCTGGCACCTGGCGACAGGCGCGAGGCAACCGGCAGCGCTCTACGCCGGCGTGGAGCCGGCAGCCTTGTTCGTGAGCGGCGACAGGGGCGACTCGTGGGCGCGTATCGCGAGCATCGAGGAACACCCGACCGCGGTTTCGTGGCAACCCGCGAAGGGCGGACTTGCGCTCCATTCCATCCAGGTGGACTCGGCACATCCCGACCGGATCTTCGCCGCAGTCTCCGCGGGGGGCGCCTACCGATCGGCAGACGGGGGCCAGACGTGGGTCGCGATCAACGACGGAACACGCGCCGAGTTTCTCTCCGACACCCGCCCCGAAGCGGGTCAGTGCGTGCATAGCCTGCGACTGCACCCGCGAGCGCCGCACAGGCTATATCAGCAGAACCACTGCGGGACCTACCGGACAGATGACTCAGGGGATACGTGGCAAGAGATCACCGCCGGCCTCCCCAGCGATTTCGGATACGTATTGGGGATCGATCCCTCGGACCCGGATCGGTGCTGGGTGATCCCGGAGGAAAGCAGCCATCTCCGGGCGGTGTGCGATGGGCGAATCCGCGTCTACGAGTCGGTAGACGGCGGAAACTCGTGGGAGGCGAGAACGGAGGGACTGCCCCAGGAGCAGGCCTGGGTCACGGTGCTGCGCGAGGCCCTGGCGACGGACGGTCTGCAACCGTGCGGAGTCTACTTCGGCACATCGACCGGCCACTTGTTTGCGAGTCCCGATGGAACGGCGTGGAGCGCGATCGCCCGGCATCTGCCCAAGATCCTGTCGGTGGAAGTGGCGGTACTGCCGGACTGAGCAGAATGCCGCGTTCGTCACTCGTCAGGCCGTACCTCAGCCACTCCACTCGATGACGGCACCACCGCTGGTGTATCCGCCCCCCACGGCAGTCAGCACGATGTTCGCCGGGTGCGGAAGCGGACCGTGCACCCCCTTGAGGACTTCGTCCAGCGCGATCGGCACCGTGGAAGCCGACATGTTGCCGTACGACTCGATCACGTCTATCACCCGCCCCTTGGGAAGATTCAGCACCTTCTCGATCCCCACCGTGATCCGCCTGTTGGCCTGGTGTGGAACGACCACGTCCACGTCTGTCCAATCGAGATCGGTCCGCTCGAGGGCCCGCTCCGCGACCCCCACCATCGACTTGATCGCGTTTCTCAGGACGTTGGGTCCTCCTCCCATGCCCAGCTTGGGGATCGCGTCGCCCGGCCGCATGACCGCCTGACCCGTCAGACTGAGGTGCCTGGGAGAGTAGTCGGCCGTGGTGTAAGGCGGAGCCAGGACCCGGCCTCTCCCCCCTTCCGGCGTCAGTACGACCGCACCGGCGCCGTCTCCGAACAGGACGGCCGTCTTCGGGTCCGAGTAATCGGTAATCCCGGTGAGGAAGTCGCCGGAGACGACCAGGACGTTCCGTGCGGAGCCTGACGCGACGAACGCGTAGCCCGCTGCGAGCCCGTAGACGAACCCGGCACACGCGGCGTTGAGCACGAACCCCGGGGCAGAAGGTATTCCCAGCAGGTCACCTACGGTGCACGCGGCGTTCGGGACGACATCCCGCTCCGTCAACGACGCGACGAGAAGGAAGTCCAGGTCGGAAGCCTGCATTCCGGCGTCGCTGAGCGCCAGGCGAGCCGCCTCCGCGCACATGCGCTCTGCGGACTCATCAATGTCCGGATCCATGATCCGGCGTTTCTGAATCCCGGTTACCTGAACGGACCAGTGATCGAATACTTGTGCCGCATCCAGACCCGCGGCTTCGTCCTCTTCAATGTCGCGCAGGGAGGCGCGCGCTGCTTCCACGTCGAACGCACTACGGATCGAGTCCATCTCGTAGAGCTCGAAGTTGTTCACGGTCGTCTGCGGAAGGAAGCGTCCGGAC
>JBDGXI010000073.1:0-10190 GCA_039584685.1 Gemmatimonadota bacterium
CTGCTCGTGCGCGTAGTCGAGTCCGTCCGCGACCTCGCGAGCGATGCGCAGCGCCTCGTCGAGCGGAAGCTGGCCCTCGCGCTCGAGGCGGGCACCGAGAGACTCCCCGTCCACGAGGGGCATCACGAAGTACGGAAGTCCGTCCGCCTCGCCGGAGTCGATCAGCGTGAGGATGTGGGGGTGCTCGAGCCTGGCCGCGATCTGGATCTCTCGCAGGAACCGCTCGGCTCCGATCGTGGCCGCGAGCTCCGGGTGCAGGACCTTGATCGCGACCTGGCGTCCGTGCTTCAGATCCTGGGCGAGAAACACGGTGGCCATGCCGCCGGAGCCTATCTCACGCTCGATCGTGTATCGGTCAGCAAGAGAAGGCTTCAGGCGATCTAGCAGGTCGGGCATGCGGAGCTCCGGGTGAACCTGGGGGGTGTTCCTAATCTACCTGCTTGCCGAAGCTGGCGCCCGAGTGCTGAGGAGCCGGCCCTTCACTCTGCGGCGTCGAAGTTCTCGACGAGGAAGAGATCGGTCACGGACTCGTCCACGGCGCACAGAAACTCGAGATCTGCAACGCCATGGCGAGGCCTGCAGTGTGCCGCGTTACCCGTCACTGTCATCAGGTCTACCCACTCCTGGTCAGCAGGCAGCCGCAGCAGGACCCTTCTCTCGCGTCCATCGAGCGGCCAAACGGAGATCTCCTTGTGCGAGAGCCAGTACACGGCCCCTCCATCGGGCGTCCAGCCGAGAGGACGGCCGCTGGACGTTGACGCAAACGGAATCGGCGGTTGCGAAGCATCTATCGTTGACACCAGGAACCAGTACTGGCCCAGTCTCTGAGAGGCGCCGACAAGTAACGCCTGGCCGCCGGTCGGGGAGCCAAAGGGGAGAAACGAACTGGCCCAGTCGACCGTGTCGCCGAGCACCTGGCGCTGAGCCCTCGCTATGAACGATCCAGACACCTCTGCCCCCGGTGGCGCCGGCAACCAGTGCTCCCCTCTCCATTGCCCGTACTCGACCTCGAGTCCGTTCAACGCCTCCGCCCTCATCCCCGGCCCTGTGTGGAGAAGAGCAGCGCCTTCCCATGACAGCCCCCACGTGTAACCGTCCGCAATCGCACCCTCGACGCGACCCCTGCCTCTTCCGTCTGAGGTAACCAGACGCACTCGGATCGTGTCCTGCCACCAACCGTAATAGGCCACCAGATCGTCATCGGGTGACCAGGCAGGCCATTTCTCGATCAGGTCGCCCGTCCTGGTCAGACGCTGCGCCGCTCCGCCAGAGACGGCTACCTTGAAGAGATCACTTCCTTGGGGGGTGGTCCGGACGTAGGCAATCCACCCACCGTCGTGCGACACTCCAAACGCTCCCTCTCCGGGAATCGTGTCCGTGACAGGGATGAGCTTCGTCGCCGGCGGGTCTCGATCGGGATCGGGCACGACGCTTACAATGCGATACCGCTGCTTGGCCTCTCGAGCGACGACCGCTCTCTGCCCATCACGGCTGATGCTGAACCAGTCGACCGGGTTGTCCTCGAAATACGCCACAGGCTGCGGCTCACCTTGCACAGTGCCAGCGGGGCCGACGGCGACTCTCATCAGGCGACGTCCTGCGGGAGCCTGGCCGCCGTAATACACGGCATCACCCGATGCCGGCCACCACACGGGGTCGAACGTGCCTTCCTGACTCGCGAGCGCATGCTGCCCGGCGCTCGTTGGGTCGACGCCAATCGTCCAGAGCGTGCTGCCGCCTCCGGAGTGAGTCGTTTCGAGCAGCAGGCGGTCCCCCCCGGGCGACCACGCGAACAGCCAGAACCGTTCGTAGTCTCCGCTCACGGTGACCGAGTCGCCGGTCGTGAAGTCGCAACTCCCCGCCGGCAGCACTCTGAAGTGCTTCTGGTCGAAGCGCTGATAGGCTGTCCGGAAGCCGTCGGGAGATACTCTGACGAGCCGATCGGCGAAGACTGGCCTTCCCATGCTGTCGACCGAGGCACACGCGGTGGGCGACTCCACCGAGCCACCATGCCGGGAGACCGAATGTTGGTGCCTCCCGGCAATTGTGCCGCCCTGAAAAAGGACACGGTCGCCAGCCCTATTCCAACTCACCCATGTGCAGTAGCCTCCACTGGCCAGCGTCCGATGCGGTCTCTCCGGTCTGGTAAGATCTGCCAACCAAAGCCGATGCACACCTTCCTGTTCGTCACGGGAGCAGTAGGCGACCTCCTTTCCATCCGGCGAGATGGAGTACGATCCTGTCCCGAAATCCAGCGCACGCCCAAAGTCGCCCTGGAGATTCAGCCTAGTCTCCGTTGGGATGACCGCCGCGCTGCTTGTGGCTGCCTGTTCTGCGCCTCCGGTCGAGAAAGTCCCTATCTGAGCCAGCCACACGCCCAGTGCGCCGAGCGCGAACACGATTGCGGTCACGAGCCAGGGCTTCAGGGCAGCCCTCCTGCCTGCCGTCACGGCGGCTTCCAGCCCCGGCGTCGAAGCCAGATCCAGCCTGGCCACCGGCGTGGCGTCCATGGTCGCCGTCATGAGCGCCTGCCCGAACTTCTCAGCCGTCTCCCAACGGTCGGCGGGCAGCCGGGCCAGCGCCTTGCCGATCACCTGGTCCAGCAGTGGCGGCACCGTGTCCCGCATGGGATGGAGTGCGACAGGAGTCTCGGACATGCGCCGTGCCTGCACCGCCTGCGGCGTAGAGGCCGCTAGCGGGACCTCGCCCGATAGCATCTCGTAAAGCACGCATCCCAGCGAGTAGACGTCGGTTCTCCCGTCCAGCGTCTCGGCACCCATTGCCTGCTCGGGGCTGGCATACAACGGCGTGCCCACTCCGAGCCCCGTGCTCGTGACCCGCTCGCCCTGCGCTACGGTGATCGCCCGCGCGATGCCGAAGTCCGTGATCACGGCGTGCTTGCTGGAGATGAGGATGTTGCCCGGCTTCACGTCGCGGTGGATGACGCCGTGCTGGTGGGCGTACTCGAGCCCGTCGGCCACCTCGACGCCGATCCGGACTGACTCCTCCACCGAAAGCTGTCCTTCTCGCCCGAGTCTCTGGCGCAGGGACTCGCCCTCCACGTAGGGCATGACGTAGTAGAGCAGGCCATCGGCTTCGCCGGAGTCGAAGAGCGCCAGGATATGCGGGTGGTTCAGGCCCGCAGCGATCTGGATTTCCTGGAGGAAGCGATCGGCGGCCAGGGTGACGGTGAGCTCCGGATGCAAGACCTTGAGAGCGACCTTCCGCTGGTGCTTGAGATCCTCGGCCAGGAACACGGTGGCCATGCCGCCGCGGCCGATCTCACGCTCGATCGTGTAGCGGCCAGCGAGGGAGGAGCCGAGGCGATCGAGGAGATCCGGCATGTCGCTCTCCGTGCGAGAGCGAGGGAGGAACGTCTCTAATCTACACCAACGGTCCGGCGGACGCCCGTTTCCGACGACTACTCCAGCCCGATCTTCCTCAGTATCTCCCCGAACCGGGGGTCCGAGCGGATCGGCTCCCACATCGGGTCGCTCTTGAAGTACTGGAAGCGCCACCCGGTCCCGTTCGTCACGGTGTCAAGCAGGGCCAAAGCGCTGTGGAAATCTCCCACAGCCACGTAGCCACGCGCAATCCAGGCGTGGCGGCGGCCCGGTGCAAAGGCGCGCAGCACCTCCAGGCTGTCCCGTGCTTCGGCCTCGAGGCCCGTGGCCGCGAGCACTGCGATGCAGGCGAAATTACAGGTAGGCCTGCCCCACTCCTGGCCCAGACCTTTCGCCTCGGCCAGCACTTCCTCGTACATGCCCGTCTGAAAGTAGGCCAGCTGCTCGTAGAGGGCGGAGACCACAGCCAGACCCTCCACATCCGGGAACAGATGCATCTGCTCCCCGAGCTCGGTGATCGCCCGGTCGTAGTCGCCAGTCACGTAGTAGCTCATGCCGAGCTGAAATCTCACGGTCGGGTCCTGCGGATTCAGTTCCTTGGCCCGCAGGGTGAGCTCCAGCGCCTCCTCGGCCCGTCCGAACTCCCTCAGCATCTCACCGAACCACATGTACGTGTTGGCATAGCTCGGGCTCAGCTCGATGGCCTTCCGGTACTCGGCCTCGGCCAGGCGCCACTCCCACCCGATGTCGTGCAGCAGTCCGAGCGTGGCGTGAGCCTCACCGATGGTCTCATCCAGCTCCAGGGCTTTGCGCGCCAGCGTCATGGCTGAATCCCGGCGCACGTTCCTGGGAAGCGGGCTTCCCGACTGGTTGTACACGGCCTGCCCGAGCCTGGCGTAGGCGAGGGCGAAGTCCGGATCCAGCTCGATGGCCTGCTCCAGGGACCGTCCGGCCTCCGCATGCCCCTCCGTGCGCTGGAGCAACGCGTAGGCCTTCAGGTACAGCTCGTAGGCTTCCAGGTTGTCGGTGGGCCGGGCGTCGATCCGGGCTTCCACGTCCGGTGTCAGCTCGGCATCGAGAGCGAGCGCGATCTGCCGGGCGATGTCGCTCTGGGCTTCGAGCAGGTTGTCCGCGGTGAGCTCACGATCGTAGATGTCGGCCCACAGGTGCTCGCCGGTCTCCGTGTCGATGAGCTGCGCGTTGATCCGGATCGTGTTGCCGACGTGCTGGACCGTCGCTTCCATCACGGCATCCACGCCGAGTTCCGTCCCGATCTCCCGCATGTCCCGCTGCTGGTCCCGGTACTGGAGGACCGTGGTGCGGGCGAGCGGACTCAGTCCGTCCACGCGGTGGAGGTGCGTGAGGACGACGTCGTGGATCCCGTCGGCGAAGTACTCGTCCTCCTCCGTGCCGCCGATCATGGAGAACGGGAGGACGGCGATCGACGTGCGGTGACTCGCATCGGCGACGGGTCCATCCGGTGCCGCCGTGCCGCGCGACGACACGAACCAGACGGCTGCGGCCGCCACGATCACCAGCGCCGCGACGGAGGCGACGAGAACCGTCCACCGCGTACCGCTCCGCGGGGCCGGGAGATCAGGAGTCTGGATTGCCCGGGCGAGATCGTCCGCCCACTCGCGGACCGCCTGGTATCGGTCCGCCGGGACGGGCTGCAGCGCCCGGCGGATCACGTCGTCCACCGCTGCCGGGATGGCCGGCCTGTACAACTCGAGCGGGCTCGGAGTCTCTCGACGGCGCCGCGCGGCGACGGCCTGCCGCGAGGGTCCGCTGAGTGGTGCCTCCCCGGCCAGCATCTCGTACACGAGGCACCCCAGAGCATAGACGTCCGTGCGCTCGTCCACCGCCTCGCCGTCCGCCTGCTCGGGGCTCATGTAGTCAGGGGTCCCGACGGCGAGACCGGTCCGGGTGGCGGAACCGCCTTCCGCATCCGAGGCTACGCGGGCAATCCCGAAATCGGCCACCACCGCGTGCCCCGCCTCGAACAGGATGTTGGCCGGTTTGATGTCACGGTGGACGATGCCGGCAGAGTGAGCATGGCTCAGGGCGTCGGCCACTTCGTGCGCTATCCGGGCGGTCTCCTCCAGAGGCAATTGCCTCTCGCGATCGAGGCGGTCCCGAAGAGACTCTCCCTCCACGTAGGGCATGGTGTAGTAGAGAAGGCCTTCCGCCTCCCCGGAATCGTGCAGGGGCAGGATGTTGGGATGGGCGAGGCCGGCGACGATCTCGATTTCGCGCAGGAAGCGGGTGGGGCCGACGACCGCTGCCAGCTCCGGGTCCAGGACCTTGATGGCGACCTTGCGCCGGTGCTTCAGGTCCCCGGCCAGGAACACGGTCGCCATGCCGCCACGGCCGATCTCACGTTCGATCGTGTAACGCTCGGCGAGGGCCGATCGCAGGCGATCGAGAAGGTCAGGCATGGGGCCTACTCGATTGGCCGGCTGGTCCGTCTCCACCCGATCCAGATGAAGATGACTCCCAGTACGAGCTGCGATACGGGGATGCCGAGGGTGTCAAACGGGGCCGAGCCGGAGTAGTAGGCCCAGAAAGCCCAGGCCGAGAGCAGCAACCAGGCGATTCCACCTACGAGGAAGGGGTTCCGTCTCAGTCGGCGGCGAGCTTCGTCAGTAGCCATGCGGCCTCCTGGATCGCGACCTTTGGTCGATCTCCAATGGGGCGAAGAGGGCTACCCTCAGTATAACGTTTCCCTGGCCTCGAGGCTCAGGCCAGCCCGTCGAAGAACTCCTCCATCTTCGTCCGCATGGCCGTGTCGGGCAGCCGGCCCAGCGCCGCACCCATGTTGTCTTTGGCATAGCCGGGCTTGGCCGTTCCCGGGATGACGCACGTAACCGCAGGGTGCCCCAGGATGTACTTGAGGAAGAATTGTCCCCAGCTCTCGCAGTCGAACTCTGCAGTCCAATCGGGCAGGGGCCGATCGCCGACCGCGCTGAACAGCCGGCCGCGGCCGAACGGGACGTTGGCCAGGACGGCCATCCCCCGGTCGGCGGCGAGGGGCAGGATCTCGTCGGCCGCGTCGCGGGAGGAAAGCGAGTAGTTGACCTGTATGAAGTCGAGCTGCTCGCGCCGCATCACGGCCACGAACTCCTCGTATTGCCGGCCCGATGACGTCGTGATTCCGATATAGCGGATCCGGCCCGCGGCTTTCAGCTCGCGCAGCGTAGCGAGCTGCGTATCGGTATCGACCAGGTTGTGCACCTGAAGGAGCTCGAAGCGGTCGGTGCGCAGGCGCTCGAACGAGCGCTCGATCTCCGCCAGTCCCTCGTCCCGGCCCTCCTTACGCACCTTCGTAGCGAAGAAGAGGTCATCCCGGACACCGAGCTCGGCCACGAGATCACCCACGACCGTCTCCGCATTTCCGTACATGGGGGCGGTGTCGATGACGGTCCCGCCGAGCTCCCGGAATACCGCGATCGTTTCCCTCAACGGCTCCCTTTCGGCCATAGAGGTTCCCACGTCGTACCGCCGGGCCGTGCCGATCCCCACGACCGGGATCTCCTCCCCGCTCGACGGGATGGGCCGGGTGCGCGGGTTCGGAGCGAGACCGCGGGCCAGCCCCGGCCGCACGCCGAGGGCCACGGCGGCCGAAGCGCCAGCTCCGATCTTGAGAAGGTCACGTCGTGAGAGTGTCATCGCTTGCTCCTTCGGAGGCGGCGGCGAGGGCTTCCTGGCGCCGCCCGAGCTGGAGGCCGACCAGCGCCCACAGACCGGCGACCGGCGCCGCGACGAGGGCGATCGCCCCGACGGTCAGGCCGAGCGCCGACAGGCCGGCGTATATCCATCCGTTGATCAGATCGCCGCCACGGTAGACGGCGGCGTCGATGAAGGCTTTCGACTTGTACTTCTCCTCGCGGTCGACGACGGTGAACAGCACCTCGCGCGTCGGCTTGGCGACCGCATAGCGCAGCGACCGGTACAGGATCTGGACCACCACCAGCACGGCGAGGGTCGGGAAGATCCCGAGCCCGACAAAGCCGGCCATCGAGATAATCGGCACGAGCGCCAGGCTCCATCCCATCCCGAGGCGGCGGATGACGTGCGCCACGATGAAGCCCTGGCCCACCAGCGTGATCACGTTCACCGCGAGGTCGATCTTGGCGAACAGTGCGGTGCGGACGGCCCGATCGCTGATCGCGTCGTAGATCAGGTGCGCCTGCTGGAAGTACAGGACGGTCGAGGCGAACGTCATCAGGAAAATGAAGAGGGCGATTCGCGCCAGGTACGGCGAGCTGAATACGACCTTGATTCCGCTCCAAACGCCTCCCGACACGGGGGCATCCTCGCGCCGCAGCGTGCTCCCGGCCCGGTCTGAGCGGCGCTGCAGCCGGCGAGCCGCCTGGGCTGCCACCTCCAATGGGACGCAGGCGACCAGCAGGAGCGAAAATGCCGGCAACACATCGACCAGGCCGGCGGTCACGGTCGAGCCGATGATCGCGCCCAGTGAGCCCCCGACCGCGATCGGGCCGTACAGGCGCTTTCCCTGTTCGCTCGTGAACAGGTCGGCCATGAAACCCCAGAATACGGTGACCACGAACAGGGCGAACACACTGGCCCACACGTAGAACACCCGATCGATCCAGGGGCGGGCGCCGAGGGGGAGCGCGACCAGCGCGGCGTAGAACGCGATCAGGCAAGCGATGAAGAACCGGTTCACCCACGGTACGAACTTCCCACGTGGCCAGCGGGCGACGACCCAGGAGTACGCGGGGACCGCGATGAGCATCACTAGGAACACCGCCGTCCACAGGATCTGCAGGTTGCCCCGGTCGGCGGAGCTGATCTCGTCGCGGACGGGCCTGAGGATGTAGTAGGCGAGGAAGATGCAGAAGCCGTAGACGAGCGCCCAGGCAAGGGCGCCGACCTCTTCCCGTCGGACGCTGGTCAACCGTTCCAGGAGCTTTGTCATGGCCGGCAATTGACTCCGCTCCTCGCCTTGCTGTCAAACGCCGATGCCCTGCCCGGGGTGCGAGGATCGGACGGTTGATGCAGATTGTGGGATCGCCGGCCCAAGGGTCGCCGCACTTACCTACTGTCCGAGGCAGCATGAGCGTCAGCCTGGTACCCGAGGCCGAACGCGACTCGCGCGGAGCGCGCCGCGCCGTGGTCCTCGTGATCGCGATCCACGCGATCCTCCTCTTCCTGATGCTGCGCGACTACTTCGCGGACAACGATCTCGGGTTCCACATATCGCTGGCCCGCCAATACGCCGAGAACGGCGCGTACTGGTGGGACTACCTGAACTGGGCCCCCACCGGCCGGCCCAATCTCCAGGGGCCGGCGCTGCACTACGCCATCGGGCTGCTCGGGCGCCTGATGGGCGGTGACGGCTGGGACTACGTTCACGCGTTCTCGATCCTGGCCGTGGCTCAATGGGCAGCGGCAGTGTATACGGCAGTGTTCTTCGCGCGCCGGTTCGGCGGCGACCGGGCTGCCCTGTTCGCCGCCGCGCTGCTGACGGGAAGCGTGTTCTCGGCTGCCCCGTTCTTCGTCGGGGTGCCGTCGGGCTGGATCTTCATCCTGGTCGCGTGGGCGATCCACTTCTTCCTCGAAGAGCGCTACGTCCGGGCCGTCCTGTTCGCCGTGCTCATCACCTACATGCATCTGGGGGGCGCTCCCGTGGTGGGGCTCGGCATCCTGCTCGCCGGGCTGGCCACGCGGCGCTGGAAGGCGCTGCTGATCACCGGCGGGGTCACCGTCCTCCTGACCTCGCCCTACATACTCCACTTCCTGCGTCACCTGGCCTGGTACACCGGACGGCGCGGGCACGTGGCTGGATCGGTCGCTCTGTTCACCTACGCCCTCGCCGCCCCGGGTTTCGTGTGGTTGCTGTGGCTGTTGTGGAAGCGTCAGAAGGGCCTGTTCCTGGTTCTGTGGGCGGTGGCACCGCTGGCGTGGCTGTTCCAGGACAGCCTGCGGTTCTTCCTGCAGTCCGCGGTGGCGGCATCGACGATCGCCGGCGTGTTCATCGCCTGGTTCCTCGTGCGTTTCACGAGCGAGGAGGCGCAGCATTGGCTGACGGGGGCCCTGGTTCTGGTGGCGACCCTGTTTCCGTTCGGTATACCGAGTCTTCCGGTGGAGACGGCCTGGGCGGCGGGGCAGGGATTCCCGCGGGAGCTGGACTGGAAAGAGGCGGAGGCGCTGGCGCGTGTGGTGGAGGAGGACGGTCTCGAGGATCGGATCTTCGACCCCTACTACGATTCGCTGTGCGGCGGAATGTCCGTGTTCGTGCCGGTCCGACAGCGATACGGGCACTGGGGAGAGGTTCGCCCGCTGGTGGACCCGGCGGATACGATTTCCACCGGAGCTTTCGCCTTCATGATTCCGGTGCCGCCGGACGACAGCCTTCTGATGGTCCTCGATTCACAGGACCTGGTCACGGCTCACGGTGGAGGCCGCGAGACGTCGATCGTCACGTTGCCCGCGCCCGCGGGCACGGCGGCCCTGAACCGTGTGCTCGTGGACATCATCGAGCGGGAATCCGTGTGGCTGGTGGAGAACGCCGTCCCCAACCTGTTTCCGCCGGCCACTATGCTGTTCAACGTCGCCGCGATCCGCGCGCACAGAGCGCGCATGGCCCTGCAGAAGGCGCACGTGGGGAGGATTCAGCTGGCGGTGCTGTTGTACGCCTTCGCGGTAGAGGGCGACGATCCGGACCTGGCCGCCGGGGTCCGGCGATCCGCCCGCGGATGGGGTGGAGTCGCGAACTTCATCGGCGACGAGACGGCCATGGACTACGTGGACGAAGAACGATTCGAGCAGTTCAAGGCGAATCTCCTGGCGTTCGCCCGCGAAGCCCAGGTGCTTCGTGAA
>JBDGXI010000074.1:0-10190 GCA_039584685.1 Gemmatimonadota bacterium
GGTACCCCGAAGATCTGGCCACCGATTACGCGGTGGGCGACTTCCGGGGAGTCGTGCGCGTGTCGGTCCCGGAAGACCGGGCGACGAACCGATGACCTGAGACCGAAGAACGACGCATGCAAAGACCCGAAGTCGGATCTCTGAATCCTCCCGATCGAATCCTGATGGGCCCCGGCCCGAGTGACGTGCACCCACGAGTCCTGCGAGCCATGAGCACGCCGCTGATCGGACACCTCGATCCGGCGTTCATCGAGATCATGCAGGAGGTACAGGCACTCCTCCGGTACGCGTTCCGCACCGAAAACCGGTGGACGATCCCGGTGAGCGGGACGGGATCTGCGGCGATGGAAGCCGCATTCGCCAATCTGGTCGAGCCCGGAGACGTCGTCCTGGTGCCGACGAACGGGTACTTCGGCGCGCGGATGGACAGCATGGCGCGGCGGGCTGGCGGCCAGGTAGTCCACGTGGACGCGCCGTGGGGGGAGCCCCTGGACCCGGACGACGTGCGGGCGGCGTTCCGCGAGCACCAGCCGAGCGTGTTCGGTTTCGTGCACGCCGAGACCAGCACCGGGGCCCTTCAGCCAAACGTGCCGGACCTCACGGCGATAGCGCACGAACACGGAGCGTTCGTGATCGCGGACACCGTCACTTCGCTCGGCGGCGTCGAGCTTAGGGTGGACGAGTGGGACATCGACGTCGCCTACTCTGGCGGCCAGAAGTGCCTTTCCTGTCCGCCGGGCGCCAGCCCGCTCACGCTGAACGACCGGGCGTTCGAGAAGGTTCGGAATCGCCCTGAAATGGTGCGGAGCTGGTACCTGGATGTGGGGCTGCTGGAGAGCTACTGGGGCGACGATCGGTCATATCACCACACGGCGCCGATCACGGCCATTTACGGCTTGCGCGAGGCGCTGAGGCTGGTGGCGGAAGAAGGGATCGAAGAGCGCTGGGCGCGGCACCTGCGAGTCGCGGGCGGCCTGAAGGCAGGGGTCGAGGCGATGGGGCTGCGGATGAACCCGAGAGACGAGTTCTGGCTCCCGAGTCTCAACGCCGTGCGGATTCCCGAGGGAGTGGACGCGAAGGCGCTGTGCCGGCACATCCTCCTCTCACACGGGATCGAGATCGCTGGCGGGCTCGGCGACCTGGCGGGGAAGATCATCCGCATCGGCTGCATGGGTCACTCGGCGCAGCCCCGCAACGTACTCGACCTCCTGCCGGGGCTCGCGGACGGCTTCGCCGAACAGGACGTCGACCTCGACGTGGCGGCGGGGCTCGCTGCGGCAGCCGCAGCCCTGGAAGCCGGCTGACGGATCGTGCGACGATGAGGGACAGGAGGGCGATCGCGGGCGAGGAGGATGGCAGGGCCTGGAGGCTCGCCCTCATCATCGCGCTCGCCGCGGCCGTCGTGCGCCTGGCCCTGGCAGGGCTAGTCCCGTTGCTCCCGGACGAGGCGTACTACTGGGAATGGTCCCGCCGGCCTGCCGCATCCTACTTCGATCATCCCCCGGCCGTCTCTGCGGTTATCGCCTTCGGCACCGCGTTGTTCGGCGACACGCGCGTCGGCGTCCGTTTCGGGTCGGTCTTGCTGAGCCTGGTGGGATCACTGGCCACGATCTCGGTCGCCCGGCGGCTGGGGGGCGGGAAGTCCGCCCTCGTCGCCTCTCTGGCCCTCGCCGTCATGCCGATGGCGGCCGCCGGCCTGCTCCTCGCCACCCCGGACGCCCCCCTGCTGGCGGCTTTCGCCGTCGCCACCTGGACGCTCGTCCGAGCCGTGGATGACGAGCCGGGCAGCATGGCCGAGATCGCCTGGTGGTGCGCCTCGGGTCTCGCCCTCGGGGTCGCCTTGCTTTCCAAGTATACGGCTGTGTTGCTTCCGGCCGGCGCCGCGCTCGGTTTCGCGCTGGACCCGCGGTTGCGGAAACGGCTGCTCACGCCCGGACCGTGGATCGGGGTCGGACTGGGCCTGGCGGCCTTCTCGCCGGTCATCATGTGGAACGCCCGGCTCGGGTGGCCGTCGTTCGCGTTCCAGCTGGACCACGGTCTCGGTGGGAGCGGTTCGGACGCGGGAATACCCGGGCGCGGACTCGAGGCCCTGAATCGGGTCCTCGAATACCTGGGGGGACAGATGGGCCTGGTCTCCCCGATCCTGTTCGCCATGATCGGGATCGCGACGTTTGGTGCCCTGCGGCGCGGCGTGCGCGGCGAAGGTGACTCGCGGGGAACGGTGCTGGCGGGGATAGCGCTAGTGGTGTTCGGCACGTTTGCGCTGAGCTCGCTCCGGCGGCACGTGGAGCCGAACTGGCCGGCGCCTGCCTACGTGGCGGGTATCGCGCTGTTGGGTGCGACTGCCTGGCGGGACCGGGGACGCCGGTGGCTCGGGTGGGGGCTGTGGCTTGGCGCCGCTTCGGCGGCGGTGATCTACGCGCAGGCTCTGGTGCCCGTGCTGCCCATCGACGCCCGACGGGACCCGATCGCACGGGGTCACGGGTGGGAATCGCTGGCTTCGGTGACTGACCAGGCGCGGGCCGAGTTGCTTGGCGCCGGTTGTGCGTCGGTGCACGTCGCCACCAACCGGTACCAGGAAGCTTCGGAGCTCGCGTTTCACCTCCCGGACCATCCGGACGTGTTCTCACTCAACGTCAGCCGACGCTCCAATCAGTACGCCATGTGGCCCGGCTTCGAGGAGACGGCGATCGCCGGCGACTGCCTGGTGTTCGTGGATATCGACGACGCGGGCGCCCGCCGGATCTCGGAGAGACTCGGCAGTCGGTTCGGCGCGGTGGCCGAAATTGGCCCCGCGCAGCGAAAGCGGGGGGCCGGCGTCACGGCGGACTACCGGTTGTGGGGCTTCACCGGTTGGACCGGAGAACCGCTCGCGCTGAGTCCGTAGGCCGATTCCCCGGTCTCAGGCCCCGGCCGCCTGCGCTTTCCACATGCCGGCCAGTTCGGCCGCGAACCGATTGAACGGAATCGGATCTCAACCCAGAATCAGGCGCTGGCGGACAAAGTCGTCATTCGATGCGAGCAGGCCGTGTTTCTGGAATTCCTCGAACATGATCCGAAGGTCGGCTATCAGCCAATCGGGCATCATCGCTGAGGCCGCATCTCCGAATCCCACACCAGGTGCGTCTACGCCATCACTCTTCGAACTCCCGCGGCGTGAAGACCAGGACGACCCCGGCGTCGTTCTCCAACTCCAGCATCTCGCCTCGCAGGAAGAGTCGTGTCGAGGTATCCAGGTTGCGAAGGAACGCCTGCTCCAGGTCCATCCGACCGTCGGGACACGCCATGCGGGTGGCTCCCTTGGGGCCCTGGACGATCTGGTGTCCGTTCTCGACCCGGAAGTCGCCGAAGTACCGGTTGCACCCGTTGAATCCTCCGACTCGCCCTTCCTCTCGCAGGCCTAGGGTGACCGGGTTGTCGGCCGGCAGCGAGTCGAGAGCTTCCACGATCAGGGCCGCCGTGGCCTCGTCGCCCAGGTCCGCCGCCGGCCCGAACGACTGCAGCTGCCAGGGGCGGAGTATGGGGTCCTCGCCAGTCTCGCCAGTCGCCACGGGAGTCCTCTCCATGGTCTCGTCCGGCCCGTCGCCGTCTCTCGTACCGTCGGCACATGCCGCCGTGGCCAGAGCGATCGCGGCTCCGGCAAGGACCAGATTGGTACTCTTCCGCATCTTCCAGCTCCTCTTCACTTGGGCTTCATTCCGAGCGCACGAGCGGGCGCGTGAGGCACGTCGGGCCACCGCCGCCCTTCGCACTGATCTCTCGTCCACGGTACGTGTACACTTCAGCTCCCGCCGCCTCGAGCCGCCGCCGGGTTACCGGGTTTCCCTCCAGGGCGACGCAACGACGGGGGCGCACGGCCAGCACGTTGCAGCCCATGGTCTCGAACTCCTCGTCCGGCACCTCCACCAGGTCGTACCCGCGCTCGAGGAGGAGCTGGCGAAACGGGACCGGAAGCAGCGGAGAGTAGACCACGGCCAGGTCCCGGTCCACCGGACTGAACATGGACATCAGGTGAAACACGTCCCCCGGGCCGCGCCAATGAGGAAGGGGAACTGGAACGACGCGGTCGACGTCGTCGCGCAACAGTCTGTGGAGCTGTCGGATGCCCTCACCGTTGGTGCGGTAGCCTCGCCCGACGGCGACGGTCCGGTCGTCAATCCACGCGACGTCGCCGCCTTCCAACCTGCCCGTTCCCTCGATGCGCCCCACGATGCGTATGCCCGCCGCGCGCAGCGCTCTCTCGGCCGCGGCGGGTTCGCCCTCACGAACCGGTTTGCCCATCCGGCACAGGACGGCGCCACGATCTGACACGACAGCCGCGTCCCGCACGTAGATGGAGTCCGGCCCGGTCTCGGGATCGGACGGCACCAGGCGTACCTCCACCCCGAGGCTCTCGAGAAGCGCCAGGAAATCCTCATACTCGGCAACCGCGCCCGCGAAGTCGGGGCGGCCCAGGTACCCGAGGTCCTCCCACGTCGCGTCCAATGTCGGCTGGTCGGCGAAAGCCACCCGGGCGTGCTTGAGCAGGACGCTGCGCAAGGGAAGAACGTCGGACTGGCCAAGGGCGCTCATGTCGTTCATCGCTCCACCGCCTCCGGCGCCACAGAGGAACCGGACCCGCGCCGCCACACGACCCACACGTACATGGGTAGACCCGCGAACAGGAGAATCAGACCCCAGTACACGGTTTCCTGGCCTGCGCCCGCGATGGCCCACATGGCGTAGACGAACCCCAGAAGGGCAGTGATCACCGCGCCGGTGAGGCGCTGTCCCTCGAATCGCTCCCTGTCCCGCGCGTAGATCATGATCTCGGCCAGGGCGCAGATAGCGTACGGAAGCAGGGCGGTAAGGGTGGCCAGCAGGATCACGAACGTGAACTGGTCCACCAGCGTTTCGCTCGAATTCAGCAGCATGAGCCCGGTGACCAGGACGCTGGAGAAGACGAGTGCGAAGGCCGGCGTTCCGCGTTTCGACGTGCGGCCCAGAGCGGCGGGGAAGATCCCATCCCTCGCGGCGGCCCACGGAATACGGCCCTGCAGGAGTATCCACCCGTTGAGGGCGCCGAACGCCGAGATCATGGCGCCCGTGGCCACCGCCGGCGCCGTCCATCCGCCCCACATGCGGCTCGCCGCGTCCGCGAACGGTGCGTTGGAGCCGCTGAGCTCCGCCGCCGGAATTACACCCATCACCGCCGCGGTACCGAGCACGTAGACGACCGCGGCGAGAACGGTGCCCACTACGGTCGCTCTCGGAATCGTGCGCTCCGGATCGCGCACTTCCTCCGCGGGGACGGTGGCCGACTCGAAACCGAGGAACGCCCACAGCGTCAGGGTGGCCGCCGCGGTGATCGCCGGGAAGGCGCCTTCTCCACTGGCATTGAACGGGCGGAAGTTGTCCGGGTTCATGTACAGGAGACCGAGGGTCCCCACCGCGGCCAGGGGAACCAGCTTCAGGACGGTGGTCACGACCTGCACCGAACCGGCCGTCCGTACCCCACGCACGTTCACCCAGGTGAGGAGCCAGATCGCCCCGATGCCCACGGCCGAGGCCAGCGCGCGGTCCGTCGCCAGGGCCGGCCAGAACCACGACAGGTAACTGGTGAACGCGACGGCGAGCGCCGCGTTGGCCACCCAGATCGAGATCCAGTACCCCCACCCGACCAGGAAGCCGGCGAAATCACCGAAACCGGCCCGGGAGAAGGCGTATGGACCGCCGGCGCGGGGCACCAGGCGGCTCAGGCGCGCGAACACGAGAGCCAGGAGAAGGGCACCGGCGCACGTGAAGCCCCAGCCGAGCAGACTGATTCCGCCGAACGATCCGAGAGACGCGGGAAGGAGGAAGACACCCGAGCCGATCATGTTGCCGACCACCAGCGCGGCGGCCATCCACATGCCCATCTTCGCCGGGGTACGCGACGCCATCAGGTCTCCGTTCCTCGAGGAACCGTTCGGCACGGCCCGTTCCGGGTGCGACGCCCGAAGATAGGGGACGCCCTGTAAGCCTGCACATCCTGGAGCCCTCTCGTTGCCCGCGCCGAGAAGGGCCGGCACATTGGATCCCGTTCACAGTCCTCGAAATCGTCGATCACGCCTCGCGCAGGAGACCGCGCGCATGGGACTCGCCCGGGCACTGCTCCTCAAAGGGTCCGAGAGCCGTTGGCTGGCGGACCAGGCGTCACGGCGCCGGTTCGTGCGCCAGGCCACCACCCGCTTCATGCCGGGTGAGTCGATGGATGACGCCCTGGGAGCGGCCCGGTCCCTCGCCGCAAGCGGAATCACCTCGATCCTCACGCTGCTCGGGGAGAACGTCGAGGATGCCGAAGCAGCCGCTGCCGTGACCGATGAACTCCTCGCTCTCCTGGCCCGCAGCGCCGAATCGAATCTCGACGCGGACATCTCGGTCAAGCCGACGCATCTCGGGCTGGACCTCGGTTTCGACGTCGCGGCGCGGAACCTCCAGGTCCTGGTCGCGGAAGCAGCCGAGCACGGGCGGCTCCTGGCGGTGGACATGGAGTCCACACGTGACTGCGAGGCGACGCTCGACCTGTATCGAGTGCTGAGAGCCGAGCACCAGAACGTGGGGATCTGTCTGCAATCGTACCTGTATCGAACGGACGCCGACCTCGAGGAACTGCTCGTTCACGGCCCGATGATCCGGCTCGTAAAGGGGGCGTACAAGGAGCCCGCGAACCTGGCGTACCCGAAGAAGTCAGACGTGGACGCCAGCTACCTGCGCCTTTCCGCGACCCTGCTCGAGGCCGCGCGGGATGGAAAGGCACGGGTCGCGTTCGGAACCCACGATGCGGACATGATCGCCGAGATCAACCGTCGCGCAGCGGACATGAGCTGCCCGCGGGAATCGTACGAGTTCCAGATGCTGTATGGGATCCAGCGAGACCTGCAGGTACGCCTGGCCGAGTCCGGTTATCGGATGCGGGTGCTGATCAGCTACGGTGCCTACTGGTTTCCCTGGTACATGCGCCGGCTCGCCGAACGGCCCGCCAACGTGGGCTTCGTCCTGCGCAGCATGCTCCGCGGTTGATGCGGAAGGGGCCGCCCCAAGGACGGCCCCTCGCGTGTTCCTTAAACTTCCCGGTCCTTCGGCGACCCGACTGACGGACTAGTTTTACTCCGTCGGCGGGGACTCCCACCCCTCTTGAATGAGGGGCATCTCGGCCGCGATCTGCAGGTCCATCAGGTTGTTGATCGTGCGCTCGAGCATCAGCCAGCGAGCGCCGACGAGCGGCGAGATTTCCTTCGCGAACTTCTTGTAATACTTCTGCCGCAGCTTCGCACGATCACCCTCGACCTGGAAGCTGACCTTGGCCAGATCAGCCGCCTTCTCGTCCGTCATGGTGCTGAAACTCGCAGCGTAGTCCTTGATGAGCGCGATGCGCTGATCGACGATGGCCGAAAGCTCGTAATCGTAGTCGCGATAGATCTGCCAGAACGGCTCGGACTGGGCTTCCTCCAGTGCCATCGCTTCGGTCAGAACGGCGACCTTCTGCGTCCTGATGTCGGACATCAGGAGCTCTGCGTACTGCTCCTGGGCATTGGCAGTCTTCGCCACGAGCAGAAGGGCGAGGACGACAAACAGCTTCTTCATCTGGACATCTCCTGTTGTGTTCTCCGGCGGTGATTCGACGGCTCAGTTCTTCGCGCGGGCTACGAATGTGCGCTGCTTCGCCGTGACTGGCAAACTCAGGGTACCAGTACCCGCCCCAGTCCGAGGAAGAACGACCACGATCCGTTCTTCACGCTACCCGCCAGGCCGCTCTCTGTGTCATCGATGTTCACGAAACCATGCGTGTATCGGATATCCAGCTGCAGTGTATATCGACCCATGAAGACCTCCAGACCGCCGCCGATCGCGCCGGCTATGTCGGGACTCTTCGTCTGGAAGAGATCGCCGGAACCAGAGCCACAGTCCGCGGAGACACCCTCATCATCCTTCAACCGACAGCTCGTCTCGAACGACAGCACGGGACCCGCATACACGATCGGCCAGATCGAAGCGTCGCCCGCGGGTACCCGAACCAGGAGCAGGAGAGGCACATCGATATAGGATAGTTCGAGGGCTGAGTCGCCTTCCTCTCCCCGCGCACCACCCGGGGCGTAGAGCGCTTCCGCCTGCAGGGCCAGGACGTCGCCCAGCCCGGCCTGCAGATACGCTCCGCCACCGAAGGAGGTGCGCGAATCGAGGTCGATGTTCGTGCCCCCTGAATCTTCGAAGTCCAGGTTGGAGACGATCAGGCCTCCCTTGAGACCGAGCGTGACCTGGGCCTCGACGTCCCCGGCCAGAAGAAGGAGACACAGCGTGAGGAGCGCGAACGTGACGCGTCGCATGGTGCTCTCCTGCGAGTTCATGACGGTGCGCGAGAATCGAGGGACAAGATAGCAGGCTCGGTCATGCCTTGAACACGAAGCGAGCCCACAGCGGAGATGACAGGAACACCAGGGAGATCGCCGCGGAGATCCACAACAGACTCCGGACCCGCCGCCGGGTGACGGGCGAGGCACAGGCCGAATCGGACTCGCAGCTCTTCGCCTCCTCCCTCTCCACGAGCTGGAAGGCAAGCCACAGCAGGCCGATCGAGGCAACGACGAAGAACGGCCTGTAGGGCAGGAAGCCGGCCAGTGCCGCGCCCGACAAGCCAGCCGAGGCCAGCACCAGTGGTCCGGTGCAGCACAACAGCGACCCGAATGCGGCTCCAATGCCGCCCGCCATCGACGCCAGGGCTCCTTTCATGATGAGAACCTAACACGCCGGGGCGGATCTTTCCCGGTTCCCCGGTGTCTTCGTGGCGAGGAACGGACGCTGCTTGCCCGTACGCCGGCAGAGGATCGCATGCGTGGAACCCGCCGAACCGGGGATCTCAAGTATCTCGCAGTAGCTCTCGCGGCCGGAATCGCCGGGTGCGGAGGTGAGGACTCCACTGGCCCTCCGGCCCCCGATGACGCCATCCAGTTTGCACAGGTGACGGCAGGGTACTTTCACTCGTGCGGCCTGACACCGGCGGGCAAGGCGTACTGCTGGGGCGGCAACACATGGGGCACGCTCGGCGACGGCACCAGGACGGCCACGCAGCGGCCGGTAGCCGTGGCCGGCGGACACCGCTTCACCGGAATCGACTCGGGCGCCGGGCACACCTGCGCGGTCACGGAGGCCGGAGCGGTCTACTGCTGGGGTCTCAACGACGAGGGGCAGGCGGGCGCCGACTGGACGGATCCCGGGATCGAGGAACCTCTCCGCGTGCCGGGATTCCAGTCCTGGGTCGAGGTGAGTGCCGGACACGATCACTCGTGCGGGCTCACGGCCGACGGATCGGTCTGGTGCTGGGGCGACAACGTCACGGGCCAGCTGGGCGGCGGCGACACCTTCGGCAAGTCTTTTCAGCCCGTGCTGGTCGATTCGAACGTCGAATTCACCGCCGTGGTGGCGGGCTACTACCAGTCGTGCGGACTCGCGGCCTCGGAGCAGATGTACTGCTGGGGACGGAACGACCAGGGGCAGATAGGGGACGGCACGACCGACAACCGTTTCTCGCCCGTCTCGGTATCAGGCGATCTCACGTTCCGGGCGCTCGGTGGTGGCGACGCCTTCATGTGCGGGATCACGACGGACGGCTCGACATGGTGCTGGGGGAGCAATCTGAGCGGCGAGCTCGGGGATCCCGCGCTTCCCAGCCAGTCGACTCCGGTTCAGGTCGAAGGCCTCCCCGATCTCGAGAGAATCTACGGTGCGGGCGGAGCCTTCACGCTGCCGAGCGCGCCCGCCTATGCCTGCGGCCTGACCTCAGCGGGTGACACCTGGTGCTGGGGCGGAGCGATCCGGGGGGGGCTGTGGGAAGGACCCACCGATGGTCCGATCCGCGTGGAATCAGACGCCCGGTTTCGGAACCTGGGCCTCGGGGCCGAACACCTATGCGGCGTGACGACCGAGGGATGGGCGTTCTGCGGAGGCGGCAACTACGCCGGCCAGCTGGGCGACGGCACCGGGCAGGACCGTTCCTCCATGGTGGGCGTGATCGGGCCGTAGGGCAGGCACCGCCCGTCTGCCGGCGGGGCAAGCCGGCCTCAGTCCCCGAAGCTGATCCCCAGATCCCGCGCCGTCAGCATGGTATCACAGTCCAGCGGAACGGTCTTCATGCGGGCGATCGCGCTGGACAGAGGCACGTAGCGCACGGTCGG
>JBDGXI010000010.1:0-37990 GCA_039584685.1 Gemmatimonadota bacterium
CGAAGGTCCCTCCAGTCAGCCGCTCCATAGCCGGGCCTCCCTGTTGAATCCCGTGCCGAAAACTCCCTGAAGATCTTGCACCCTGCGGAAAACTGCCACCATGCCCGGGGATCGTCCTGGAAACGCCAAATCCGGCTCTTGTTCCCCTCCGACCCCTATCGCCAGCGTCGCGCGTCCCGTAAAAGCCAGCGGGGTATACGGTTACGTTGCAGTGGCCACACCGGGCTTCTCCTGACTGAGGACGCGAGGCACCGCGATGACCCTGCGAACGGCTGCTGGTCCGCGAATTGGGTACGCCGGGCGGCCGACTTGAACTGAAACGGCATGAGAACGGATGTCATGGACTGTCTCCACAGAGGCAATCGGAGAGGCTTCACTCTCGTCGAGATGTTGATCACCCTCACGATCATGAGCGTCGTGGGTCTGCTTGCCAATACTTCATACCGTGATTTCAGGGAGCGCACGATCCTGAACCGTGCAGCTGAGGTCATAGCATCGGATGTTGCACTGACCAGGACCTACGCGATCCGCGAGCGCGCCAACATATCCATGGTCGCCGATGAGTCCAACCAGACCTACCAGATCCGTGATGCAGCCGGCAACGTGCTTAAGACGCGCTGGTTCGACGCCGATTCGGATCTGCGGCTCGCGCAACTGAATATCCTCACCTCTGGTGACTCGCTGACCTTCAACGCGCGAGGCATGCTCCTGTCGGCTTTCGCCCGGATCGACGTGGGAAGCGACTCCGATTCGAGAAGGGTCGTGGTGAACGGCCTCGGGCGCCACCGGATCATCGCGAACTGATGTCTGAGCGAGTGGGTGTAAACGAGCGCCTGAAGGCCCGCGTGCTTGACGAGAGCGGATTCGGACTTGTCGAAGTGTTGATCGCTCTCACGATCCTGGTGATCGGTCTCGTGGCCGTCAGCGGATTGAGTCTCGCCTCGGCGGATCAGGCGCTGATCGCCAACTGGCCAGACCAGCGCCGCCCAGATGGTGCTGGAAGACATTCAGGAGGACGGTTGGTGGTCGGCCGTGAGCGGCTCCGATACGGCGACCGTCGCTGGTCATGACTTCCCGGTGACGATCAACGTTTCGAGTATCACGCCTCGCGTGAAGCAGATCACGATCGTTGTCGCCGCGGCCGGGGTCGTGGACACGGCGATGTACGGGACCCGCATATACAAGCCGCTGCCGCTCCCGGATCCGCCACCCGCCCCGTGAGGAGTAGGTCGAGCATGAATCGAATTCGGTCGCAGGACGGGTTCACCCTGGTCGAGGCACTGGTCGCCCTCGCGATCAGCGGAATCGTGGCATCGGCCCTGGTCTCCCTGATGCTCGGTCAGACTCGCTTCTATCAGCAGACGGATGACCAGATCTGGGCTGAACAGAGCAATCGCGCGGCATTCGACCTCCTGTCATCTGAATTGCGCATGGCGTCGGCAATCGACCTGCTCGTCGCAAAGCCCGACTCCATTTCCATGCGATTCGACATCATGCGCGCGATCGTATGCGATTCGGTCGCAGCGGATCAGGCAACGCTGCTCGTCTACGACACCGTGGCGGCGTGGGGGCTCGACGGCGGGTTCACGGGAACGGCCTACTCCGGTCCGTACGAAGAAGCCTTCGAGTTCGCCGACGCGTTCCTTCCATCGACCGCAGCTACAGGCTCGGGTCCCAAGGCGATATGTGTAGCGAACGGGGCACCCTCGACGAGCCCGGACAACACCTACGGCACCCTCTCGGGCTGGGGCGGCAATTTCACGGGCGGAGTGCCGGATCGGGGTTCGATCGTCAGGTTCTACAGCCGGTTGACCTATCGCTTCGCGCCATCGACGTTCTTTGCAGCCCGCACCGCCCTGTGGCGAGGCGCCCAGGAACTCGTGGGCCCGTTCGAGAACGGCGCCGCATTCAGCTACGTGATGGATGACGGCACCCTGAGGGACAACGTTCCACCTTCGCAGCTCGACGAGGTAGTGTCCGTCCGCGTCACGGTGACAGCCGTGGGTGACGGTGCGAATCGGTACGGCGTGCGGCGGCAGATGCAGTTCGACATCCCCTTCCGCAACTGAGACCTGCCGGTCTGCGGCAGCCTTACGCCGCGATCGTCGACCAGTAGACTGACACGCAGGTCTAAAACAGCGGCGCCCCCTGCCGAAGCAAGGGGCGCCGCTGTGCCGTGTGTCCTACCGGCGTCGAACGGGCCCTTTGATTCCTCCGCTCTACTGCCCTACTGCCAGCGCTCGGCCCAACTGCCCGGGACCTCTGAGAGTCCGCCGAACGCGTTCTTCATGGCCATCCTCATTTTGCACGAGTCGTACTCGAACACCTTGTTCCCGTTGCCGAGGTCTGAGGAGGGCACCGTCTCTCCAAGGAGAACGTTGAGACCCGTGATCGTCGCGCCCTGCACGGTCTGGAAGCCGTTGCTCGACAAGTAGCCGCCGATCAGGACGAGACCGTCCCACACGAAGCTCCCATCCATCTCGAGGTTCCCTCGGACGACGAGCGTGCCTCTGCCGCTATCCCCCGGCCCCAGCGTTATGTTGCCGTCCACGTAAATCGTAGGCCACTCGTCGACGGGCAGCGAGCCGAAACTGGGCCAGCTGTCCGGAGGTATCGAATAGTCGGGGACGAGGAGGCCTTCGTTGACGATCGCGTCCCACGGCACGCCAGTGGACTGAAGAAGGTCAAAAGCGGAAGGTTCTTCCAGAACAGGCGGGTCCCCGTCAGGAACCAGCGATCCTCCTCCTCCGCTCTGGACGTACCCGCCCGGGGGTACCGCTACGCCGGCCACGTCCGGCTTCGGAGAGTTGGGACAGTCCGGGTTGCCGGCGGTCGCCTGGTCGACACCGGAGAGCGTCCCCGCGTTTCCGGTCTTGAGAAGACCGGTGCCCGAAGCGAACGAGGCCCGGGCGACGATCGAGCCATCGCTGTAGATGGCCAGTCGCGACAGGGTCCTCGATGCGGTTCCGCCTTCCGGGGGCGTATAGGAGGACACGGACCGCACCCGGTAGAGAAACTGGTCGCCGTTCGTGGTCGGCATGTCCAGCAGCTTCTCGCCCTGGACAATCGCGGTGCCGCCGGAATACGTGAACGTGTCGGTGGTCGTGGCGTATTCCCTGGTGCCCAGGTACTCCTGCATCCCGGCATCGGCCGCATAGAAAGCGCTTGTCCCAGCTTCCTGGTTCTCGCTGGCGCGCAGCTCCGTTTCCGTCATCACCATTCCCGCGGCTGCCAGGGCAGAGAGCCCGACCAGGGCCACGAGAACGATCACCAGCACTGAGCCCTGCTCGTCTCGTACGATGGACCTGCGTCTTCGCGTGGTTTCTGCCGGACCATGTGGCGTGCTCATGTCTACCTCTACGCTCCTTCTGGACACCCGTGATCGGACGCGCTCCGAGTGACCGGAACGCACCATACCGGCCCTTATGTTTGCAACCACGGGGCCATCACGGGGGAGGCGACCGCGGTGCGCTTATATGATTGCAATACATGATGATATGAGGAATCATGGACGGCGGAGTGTGGCGCTTTCGCTACACGCGGCCCCGTACGGATCACCCCGGATTGCCACCTTTTGCACGAATCGGATCCCTGCGGCTGTGGCTCGGAATCAGGCGCGCGGATACGTTGGCGCCCTTCCGGGTATGCACTGGATCGATTCTCGACCGCGCCGAAGTCGTGTGTTTGGGAACCGAGAAATCAGAAAGACTCAGACATGGCGACGAGGGGCATAGCGATGAGGCATATGAAACTCCCGTTCGGCAGGGGCGCGGGGATCGCAGTCGTGGCGTTGACGATCGGCGCCACGGCCATTGGAGCGCAGGAGGCGGCAGGGGGAGACGAGGGGTCGTGGCGAATCCTGCCTCTCCCGCACGTCGATCTGTGGTATCACGGGCTCGCCCTTACCGGTTTCGATGGCTCCGGCCCGGATCCGCTGTACGATCCGTCGTATCGGGCCCGCGTCCGGCAAGTGAAGGAGGGGCTGGGTGTCTATCCGTCGGCCCTCGATCGAAACGTCCCCGCATTTCTGGCCGCATTCCAGGCCGACAGCGCCTTCGAGCTCCTGCACTTCGTGCCTCTCTACTTCGCTTCGGCCGGACCGGACCGGATGCTGGATGCGCTCACCCAGGCGGCAGAGACAGGTGAGGCGCGAGTGGAAGACCCGGTCGCGCAGTTCGGCGCCGGCATCGTCGCACAGCTTCTCCCCGAGGACCGACAGCGGGATGTCCTGCTGGAGTTCACGCGAACTCTCTCGGAGGAGTGGGCGGCCTGGTTCGAGGACGCCTGGACCCGCTCGGTCCTGGACCGCAGGGTGGACCTGGCCGCGCTTCAGTCCGCCTGGGATGCACGCTATGCCGGTCCCCTGAGGCCATACCTGCAACGGCACCAGATGGATCAAGGCGCACTGATCGTGTCACCCCAGGTGGGGCTCGAGGGGCGCTTGTTCGCCGGGTCTCCGGCGGACCGGACGGACAACCTGGTGGTCGTGCACCTGCCGGCGCCCGGTGAGTCCCTGGATGCCGCGCTCCACTACGCCGTGCGAGAGATGTGCTTTCCTTCGGCTCGTGCCGCGATGGTGGCCGCGGGTCCGATGCCCGCTGATCGGATGGCAGCGTCGGCTCGATCGACCAGGGCGGCCGTGCGGTGCGGCGAACTCCTTCTGGAACGTCTCGCACCGACGGAAGCCAGTGCCTACCGCAGATCGTTCGTGCCCGCGATAGCCGCGGAAACCGATGCGGCGACGCGGGAAGCGTTTCACCGTGCCTATCCGCTGGATGCAGGCCTGGAGACGGCACTGCGGGCGGAGATCGACTCATTGCCGGTCTCCTGAGCGCGAACCTGGGGCATTCTCTGGCGTGCCACATTGTCCCACTCGACGGCCGGCCCCGATCTGTCGGTCGAGACAAGCCGACCCTACCTCCATCCTGCAACGTTGTGTTTCTCACCTGTAACCTCCTGTAACGAAACGTAATTAGGACTTTGGCACTTTGCGGTCGCCCGCGGTGCCAAACCTGCATTCCCCACGCTTCGACACACGGGTCCGGCGCACGGTGTGCGCTGGCCATCAGGCTGCGGCTCGAGTCCGGCGGGAGGGCGTTCCCTCGCACTTGAGATTCGCTTCGCCGACCGTCGCGGCACAAACGAACCAAGCGGCACGACCGCTATGGATGGAGGATCAGAGATGATGCGTCGCGTGTTTGCGGGACTGCTGGTGGGCGGCTTCCTGCTGTTCGCCGCGGTGACCCCTGCCCGGGCGACCGACGGACACTTCCTGCACGGAGTGGGAGCCGTCAACAACGCCATGGGTGGCGCCGGCGTGGCAGCGCCGGTCAGCATTCTCGGCACGTTCTACCTGAATCCGGCGGGCCTCATCGCGTTCGATGGCCTTCGCGTCGAGTTCAGCTTCGAGATGTTCAAGCCGGACCGGACGGTGGCCAGTGAGATTCCAGGCTTCGGTTCCGGGGCTACGGTCTCGAAGAGCGAGTTCACCCCGATCCCGGCGATGGGCTTCAGCTACAAGATCAACGACAAGTGGGCCGTCGGTCTTGGCGGCATCGGGATCGGCGGCTTCGGCGTCGACTACCAGCAGGACAACACGAACCCGGTGCTCGGACCGCGTCCGCTGGGCTTCGGTCAGGTATTCAGCAGCTACTCGCTGCTGAAGTTCACTCCGGCTGTGGCCTTCGCGCCCTCCGAGAAGATCTCGCTGGGCTTTTCGGCCAACGTCGCATGGGCCACGCTGACGGTGGACCCGGCGCCGTTCGCTTCGCCGGCCATCAGTAACCCCGGCCCGCCGCCCGACGCATTCTACTCGCGCGCCACCGGAACCGACGGCTCCTTCGGGTTCGGCTTCCAGGCCGGAATCCTCTGGGAGGTCGTGGACAACTTCTCCCTGGGCGCCTCCTACTCGAGCCCGCTGAAGTTCGATGACTTCAAGTGGAACTCGATGTGGGAGAACCCAAACATTACGACGCCCAGTCCGTTTGGCGGCGTGTTCGGCACATTCCGCGAGCTGCAGTTCGCGCTCGACATGCCGGGTTGGGGCAGTGTGGGCCTGGGCTGGAATCCGGTTCCGGCGCTCACCGTGGCGGCGGACTTCCGCTACTACTGGTACGAGAGCACGGAGGGCTTCAAGCTGGACAATCCGGAACAGCCGTTCGACCAGTTCGGCGCCGTACAGGGATTCGGTTGGGAGAACATCTGGGCCCTCGCGACTGGCCTCCAGTACGACATCAACGGCACGTGGGTCGTGCGGGGCGGATACAACTACGCCCAGAACCCGGTTCCCGACGCCCTGAGCTTCATCAACATTCCGGCGCCGGCGATCGTGCAGCACCACGCCACGCTGGGGCTCAGCGTGTGGGTGACGGAGTCGATCGCGCTCGACTTCTCGTACTACAAGGCGTTCGAGAACAGCGGGACGGGTCCGATGTTCGGCGCGCCGGATGGTTCCACCGCCACGAACACGCTGTCCGAGGATGCGATCTCGCTTGGCTTCACGTTCGACACGAAGTAGGACACAACCGAGGCGGCGGTTCGGGTCCATGGCCCGGCCGCCGTCCCGTCAAATGAATACGCTGGAACCGACGGGCAACGCGGGGGGGGGCACTGAGCCGGAGCCTTCCAGGCTTCGGCCCCCCGCGTTTTGCTTGCCATATGCAGCGGGATCCGTCCCGCGACACGGACTCAAGGAGCAGGTCATGTACGGAAGACTTTCCAGGGCTGTCCTCGGCGGCCTGTTGGCCTTTGCGTTGGTATCGGCCACGGCCGGCCCGCAGACGGCGGTCGCGCAGGAGGGCGAGTACGGTATGTACCTGAAGCTGGTGGAGAACGCTCCCGGCGGTTTCGACCAGGCGGTGGCGACCCTGCGCGAAAGCTTGGAAGCCGCCGGCTGGACGATTCTCTCCGACTACGAGATGGGTGTTCCCGAGAACAACTGCTCGTACCGCGCTCACGGCATAGCGGCCGTAAGCGATGCGTACGTCAGCCAGGTCCTGTCGTACGGACCGCGCGCCGCCTTCGCCCTGCCGATCAGGTTCGGCGTGTACGAGGATGAAGCGGGAGTCCACGTGGCCGCGTTCAACCCACTGTCTCTCAATCGCACGATCATCTCGGAGACGGACTTCGCCGAGGGCTCAGCGATCGCGGTGGCGGCGCTGCAGGAAATCGTGACCCCCTTCGATGGCTATCTCGTCGACTCCCAGTATGGCCAGATGCGGGACGAAGGATTGATCAAGAAGACCATGGGACTGATCGCGGGCGGCGCCTTCGACGGTAAGATCGAAGAGGCGGCGTCCGTGGACGTGGAGGAGTACGGCGGCCTTCTCGCGACAGCCGAGCAGCTGTATTCCGGCCTCGAGGACGCGGCGGATGATTACGACTGGAAGATGCGCCCGATGTACCTGCTCGACCTGAGTGACCAGGGCGTGGTGCTGATCGGAATGACCTCTTCGGCGATGGAAGCCAAGGCTTTCGACATCGTGAAGGAAGGCACGGACGAGGCTCGCGCGGACTTCTCCTGCCCCGGAATCGCATACGCCGCGGCCTTCCCGCTCGAGCTCGTGCTGGTAGAGGAGGACGGCGAGGTCAAGGTCCTGATCATCGACGCCATGTTCAGGATGAAGATGTACTTCGAGGACGCCGGGAAGATGAAATTCGCCGCCAACATGAAGATGCCGCCGTCCCTCGAGGGAGAGATGCGCGACAAGATCGAAGACAGCCTTTACTGAGCATGGTGGAGGAACTCATGCGTAGACATACATTCGTCCCGGCGCTGGCCCTGGCCGCGTCCGCTCTGCTCGCGGGAGCGTCCGCCGCGCAGGCCCAGAACGGGCACGTGCGACAGGGCGTCGGCGCGGTGAACGCGTCCATGGGCGGGGCCGGCGCGGCGACCACCCAGAGCTTGCTCGGGAGCTTCTTTCTGAACCCGGCCACGCTCGTCGGCTACGACGGCACCCGCATGGAGTTCAGCCTCGACCTCATGAAGCCGGAGCACGAGATCGCTTCTGGATCTTCGAGCCTGGAGAGCGAGGACGAGTTCTCGGTCTTCCCCTCGGTGGGAGTGGCGTCGCCGGTGAGCGACCGGGTCACGCTGGGCTTGGGCGCGTTTCAGCTCGGCGGTTTCGAGACGAGGTACGCGGGGAACGTAGGCGGCGGTTCGTTTGCCGCCGCGTCCCGCTACCAGGCGGTTCGTTTCGCGCCCGCGGTGTCGTTCGCGGTGTCCGACGCAATCTGGCTGGGTGGTTCTCTGCTCGTGGATTGGACGTCCTTCCAGCAGGATCCCCTGCTCGTGGCCGCGCCCGCGGCCGGGACGTACCCGAACGCGGTGGGCGGCGACACGGAGATCGGCGTCGGCTTTCAGGCCGGTCTGCTGTGGAACGTGAACGACTTCGTCGCGATCGGCGCCTCGTACGCCTCGAAGACGGGCGTGAGCGAGTACACGCTGCCGGTGACGGTGGCGGCCCCGGGGCCCACCTTTGGGGACCTGCAGATCGCGGCTTTCAAGGTCGAGACTCCGGCCATGCTGGTCGGCGGCCTGGCCATGACGCCTCTGCCGAGCCTGCTCCTGGCGGCCGACGTCCGCTACCTGTTCTATGAGGAGGCGGCCGGCTTCAAGCTGGAGGGCGATTCGCCGTTCGCTTCCGACGGCTCGCTGGCGGGCTTCGGGTGGCAGAACGTCCTCGTGTTCAACATCGGCGCCGAGTACTCGGCGAGCGACAAGGTCGCCCTCCGAGTGGGATACAACCACGGCGACTCCGCGGTCACGGACGAGCTGGTGTCCGTGAACCTGACCACGCCCGGCATCGTGAAGGATCACCTCTCCTTGGGGATCGGGTGGCAACCCACCCGTCGATTCCGCATCGACGCCGGCTACACCACCGGTTTCGAGAGCACGGCCACCGGTCCGGTGTTGACACCGGCCGGAGCGCTCGCGGAATCCGTGTCCCTGACCTCCAGCGGGAACGCGTTTCAGCTGGCCTTCGCGCTGGGGACGCGCGGCTTCTAGGCTCGAACGCCCCCCCGCGGACAGCTGGCCGCCGGGGGGCGTAACGTGGGGTGGTGCAATCAGTTGGAATGTGTTGATTTCATGCGGCAAACTGTGGCCTCTATGCCACAGTTGGCAGGTCCCTACCAGGACATTACCGTTGGAACAATTGCCTGTTACGACAGGGGTTGAGCTTGAGGTCGTCGGACCGGTCGAATCGGGCGACATCTTGCATCTCATCGACGTCTGTTCGTAACCACGCCGTCCTGCCCGTCCGATCTCCGGGCAGGGCCGGACCACTCGAGTCCAGGAGGATTCACATGAGAGGCTACAAGGTCCTTGCACTTGGCCTGGCGGCCGTCGTCGCATTCACGTTCGCAGCGTGCGACGAGCAGCCGACGGAGCCGGAGGCTCAGGCGCAGTTCAAGAAGACGGCGGAAACGGGGAACGGGCTACCGCCCGGCGCGCACTACACCCTTCACATTCACGGCGCTGACGAGACCCTCCCACGCAGCACGCCGGACGACAGCAAGCAGAACATGTGGGTGAAGTTCACGGGGAAGACGAAGATTATGCTGTCCCAGGGGTCCTACTACGTCACGGACGCCAACGGCCTTGATGGAACGGCTGCCTTCCGGCTCCCAAACCCTGACGTGAACAACACGGGCAGTACTACGTACACGGTGTACGCGATCGGGAGAGGCCCGGGCTCGGCGGACATGACGACGTGTGGTTATGACGGCGCCACACTTGTCTGCAGTGCAGAAACGCTTACGATTGACAACAAGGGTAAGGACTGGACGAACGCGGTTCGAGAGCTTCTCTATCTCTGGGATGTCACACTTGCTGATGGCACCCATTACAACCGCATCAACCTGTTCCACAACGCCCTCCAGGGTTATTTCTGGGACTACGACAACAACGGACTGCGGCTGGCTACATTGCGGTTCTACGAGTGCTCGACGGACGTCGGGGCGACCTACGGCGCAGGCTACGACGACTCGGCTTGCTTCCCGGATTGAGGAAGCCACCAACAGCGAAGAAGTAGCGAACCAGACAAGCGGGCGGTCCCACATGGGCCGCCCGCTTGTCTGGCCGTCCTGTCGATTGCGATACCCGGTCCCCTACTCCACCCCCGCCATCGACAGCGCCGCGTAGTCGTCACTGTCGAAACTCATGTCCTCCATCGGCGGACAGAAGCAGTCCCGCACCACCTCGTCGTCGGTCATGTGAAGCTCCCACCACTTCGCCGCTCGGACGCGGGTCCACGGCGTTGCGTCAGGCACGGCTCGCAAAGCGTCCTCCAACTCCGCGACGGACTGGTACCGGTCGTCCGGGTCCTTCTCGAGGCACTTCATCACCACGTCATCCAGCTCGGCCGGAATCGGGACCTCGCAGATCTCCGACGGGCGCGGCGGCACCGTCTTCACGTGATCAATCATCAGCGCGACGGCCGAATCGGCGCTGAAAGGTGGCCGTCCCGTCAGCATCCAGTAGGCCACCGCGCCGAAGGCATAGATGTCCGAGCGAGCCCCCACGCCCGCAGTCCCGTACACCGTCTCTGGAGACAGGTAGCGCGGAGTTCCGAACACCACGCCCGTCTTCGTGAGGTCTGACGGCGTGTCCGCCCCCTCGATTCGCTTGGCAAGTCCGAAGTCCAGGACCTTCACGAAGTCGTACAGGCCGCCGCGCATGGTGAGGAAGATATTCGACGGCTTGAGGTCCCGGTGTACGATGGCCCTCTCGTGCGCTTCGGCCAGCGGACCGGTGACCTGCAGAAGCAAAAACACCGTGCGCCTTGCCGGGATGGGTCCGAAGCGTTCCACGAACCGCTCCAGGTCCATGCCTTCCAGGTACTCCATGGCGTAGTAGAACGTGTCTTCCGCGGCGCGTCCGAAGTCGAAGATCGTGATCGTGTTCGGGTGCGACAGGCTCGACGACAGCCGCACCTCGCGCTCGAAGCGGGCCAGTGCCGTCTGGTCCACGCCACCCGACGCTTTCAGGACCTTCACCGCGCTCGGCCTGCACATGAGGGCGTGCTCCGCCACGTAGACCCGGCCCATACCCCCTTCGCCGATCTCCTTGTGAAGCACGTAGTTGCCCAAGCGCTGTGCCCGGAAGGCCGTCTTTCGGAGTCCGTACAGGGTCCGGGTGACGAAAACGGACGTCGCGCCCAGGAGCAGCGTGCCCACGGCATTCATGAGGAGTTGCTGGCCGAATCCACGTGCCGCGCTGACGGTCCAGAATTCCTGGATCGCGGGAACGGACACGTAGCTGATCACGGGAGCGGTCAGGGCCGCCACGAGGGTCACCACCGCGAGCGCCACCTGGTACCTGAGGCGCCACGGAATGAAAGCCGCGGGCACGAACAGAGCCAGCCCGATGCCGAAACCCGAAATCATGTCCGGCTCGGAGAACGAGATCTGCACCAGCGAAGCGATGACGTTGGCCGCTATCACGAGGAATGCAGCGGTCTGAAGTCCTGCGACACCGGGCCGTGCCGCGTAGATATAGACCAGACCGACGGCGAAGGAGATCGGATACAGCAGATCCAGCCAGCTATTCCACTCCCGGGCGCCGTACTCGGTGACGGGCTCGGCCAGCGGTACGAATAGCGTGAGCATCACCCAAATCAGGGCGTTGGCCAGCCCGATCGCCAGGACCAGCCTCGTCCGCTGCCACAGGAGATTCCGATGCTCCCGCTCGAACGCTGAACCGAGTTGGGTGGTCCGCAGTCCCAGCGAGCGGCCGATGTGCAGGTCGGTACTGTCGCCATCCGATGACGCGCCCCCTTCAGGCTGCGGTCGGTTCGTCTCTGTCTCCGCCAAATGTGCCTCCGAGGCATGGATCCCACGAATGTATACTGGGTAACGATCAAAGCGACCACATCCACCCGGTCATCCCATCGGGCACTTCGTGTGTCAAACAGGGAAAGGGTAGTGCACGGGTTGGGGTTCTTTACTGGTTACCCCCCTGTCACTGGAATAGCTTGTCCTCCGAAAGGTTCTAATACCCGGGGACGGACTCACACTATCGCCGAGTATCGATGAGCTGGTTCGAACGGCTGCGTGACAGACACATCTTCAGGACCGCCTTCATCTACCTGGGTGCGGCCTGGGCTTCCATGGAAGCGATCGGCTTCTTCGTGGACAACTACGGTTGGTCCAGGAAGGTGCTGGACGTGGCCGTGCTCCTCATCGTACTCGGTTTTCCAGCGGCCCTGATCATCGCCTGGTATCACGGCGAGAAGGGCAAGCAACAACTGCAGCGAACCGAGGCCAGCCTGCTCCTCACGCTGGCCGTCCTGGCGGCGATCGGCACGTTCCGGCTGAGCACGGCCGCCGAGAATCCCGCGGCTCAGATGAACCGGATGGGCTCGGACGCGATCCCGGCATCGGTCGTGGACCTCGGCGAACGCTCGGTGGCGGTTCTTCCGTTCGTAAACAGCACGGGAGTGGACAGCCTGGATTGGCTCGGGCCCGGCATGTCCGACATGCTCACCACGAACCTGGCGCAGACGGGCGCCCTGCGAGTCGTGAGTCCGCAGCGCCTGTTCGAGTTGCTCAGGCAGGAGGGACACGCGGAGACCGACGAGATCCCGCAGGAACGAGCCATGGACATCGCCGCCCGTTCCGGTGCCCGGACCATGGTGCACGGGTCCATCCTCGGTACGGCCGACGACCTGGCGCTGGACGCTCAGCTCATCGACCTGAGTGACGGAACGATCATCGCCGCCGAGCGGGCCCGGGGCTCGGACGTCTTCGCGCTGGCCGACACGGTGGCGGACCGCCTGGCGAGTCAGTTCACGCGTGGCACGGAGTACCAGCTGGCGGCGGCTCCGGAGAAATCTCCCATGGAACTCACCGGTGACATGGACAAGTTCCGCGAGTACCAGGCCGGGGTTCGCACGGCGTGGGACCAGCTGGACAGCGACAGCCTGGAGGTCCGCTATCAGCTCGTGGACATGCTGGAGATGATGCCGGGTCGCGAAGACGAAGCCCGAAAGGTGCTCGAGGAGATCATCCACATCGCGCCCGACGAAGCGAGGGCTGTGGGACACCTTGCCCGCATCGCGATCGTTCAGGGAGATGAGGTTGCGGCTGACAGTCTGATCGTGCGCTACGTGGATCTGGAGAAAGACGAGTTCAAGGTGCACGCGGGCTCTGGCCAGTTGTTCGAGCGAGCAGCCCGGTTCGAAGAGGCCCGGGATTCATACCGCCAGGCACTGCGGATCGAGCCTGACAACACGATGCTGTTGGACCTTCTCGCCCGGACCTATCTGCGCGCCAACGATCCAGCGGGAGCCAGAGTCGAGCTGGAGGGTTTCACGTCCAGCCCGATTCCAGCCGTCGAATCCGAGGCACACCTGCTGATCGGGGACGCATGGGCCTGGGAGGGGCAATTCGCCCAGGCCAGGGACGCCTATGGACGCGCCGAGGCACTGGGCGTGCGCGAGAATCGTCCCGACCTGGAAGCCGCGGGCCGCGAGAGCGCCTTGTGGGTGGACGCGCTGCTCGATCCTGAGCTCGGTGTTTCACGCATCAACAGCTCGGTTTGGACTCTGCTCGATCTGGGGAGGGGCGAGACGGCCCTGAACCTGGTCGAGGCTGCCGACCGCCTGTACGTGCGAGACTCGGACCGTCTGTATCCGGTCGAGTTCCACACCATTCAGTACCTGAAGGGCAGGGTGTACGAGCTTCTCGGAAAGCCCCGGGCCGCCATGGCCGCCTATGGCCGGCTCCTGAAGAGTTGGGGTGACGTACTGGACGAGATTCCGCGCCTGTCGGACGCGGCGGAGAGGATGTCGGCCATTCAGGCCGATTGGGTGGAGAAGGGAGCGCGGCCGCCCCGTGTGGAGGGCGCCCCGCCTCCGGGCGCCCCCCGCGTGGAAGTTGGTGCGGACAGGGTGCGACCTGCTCCGCGGCAGTAACTCCAGCCGCGTCAGCCGTCGGCATCAGCAATCGACTGTAGACTCCCGCCGCAACGATTCCGCCAGGATCAGCCCACCGAGTGTTGCTTCCGCAATGAACTGGTTGCGCAGGCAACTGGCAGGCCGAACATTCGGGTATGGCCAAGAACAAGAAACGTAAAGACAGGGCGGATGGAAAAGGGCTGCTGCAGGCAGGTCGCTCGGACGACGCGCCCGCGTGGCTCATCCAGCGAACGGCCCGCCTTCTGAGGGTGCTCTTTCTGCGCCTGGTGCAGGAACAGAGTGGAGTGGACGTGACTCCCGAGATGTGGACGGTCATGACCCGGCTGATGGCTCGGGACGGACAGTACCAATCCGAGCTGGCAGCGGCGACGTACCGCGATCGCCCTAACATGAGCCGGATTCTGGCGGGCATGGAGGGCCGGAGCCTGGTGTCACGCCGGCCCGATGCCGAGGATCGACGGAAAACCCGGATCTACCTGACGCCGAGGGCCCGCGAGGTCGTCGCTTCGACAGCGCCGCTGGCCGTGCGCACGCGAGACCGGCTCTACGAGGGTCTCAAGAAGAAGGAACTGAAGGCCCTGCGCCGCGCCCTGCGGATCATCGAGGCGAATACGCTGTCCGCCCTCCAGGACGTGGAAAGCGAAGCGCCGCCCGGGTAGGGGCGGCGCCTGTCCTCGATCCGGATCGACTCAGCTGAGCGCTGGTCTCAGCCACCCTTCTTCAGGTGAATGGAGCCGTTGACGGTCTCGAGCTCGAGGCTGCGGCCTCCACTGCCGATCGTGCCCTTCATGCTCTTCATTGAGAAGCGTCCCGACACGGTGAGCGGGAAGTCGGTTTCCATCCCGCCGTTGACCGTCGCAGCCGAGACATCCGCGTTGACTCCGTCCGGCAGATTCACCGTGATGCTGCCGTTCACGGTGTTGAAGTGCACGGTGCCGTCCCAGTCCGCGCGCCCCATCGACGCCTGGATCGATCCGTTGACCGTCGTGGCCTTCACGAGGCCGGAGGTCGAGACCTTGACGTCGCCGTTCACCGTGGTTGCGGCCGCGTCGGCCTGCAGGTCGCCGGCTTCGATGTCGCCGTTCACCGTCGATCCAACGAATCGCACGCCCGCCGGCACCTGCACGGTGAAGCTCACGGAGACATCGTTATCCTGGCTGGAGAGTCGTCCGCCGTCCCCCGGAGCGCACTCGTTCTTCTTGCCCTTGGCGTCCGGGTAGACCGCGCAGATCGTCACACCGCCGGAATGCTCCACGACGTCGATCCGCACGTCAGCGGGGTCGTCCTTCTTCCCCTTCTTCACTGCGGACACCATGACCTGGCCGCCGGACGTACCGGTCGCCTTGATCCGTCCATTGATGCCCTTGATCTCGACAGCGTCCCCTCGATCGATCGAGCCCTGCCACTCCCAGTCCTGCGCCTCCTGCACGCCGGGTCTCGCCTCGAACAGATCGCCGACGGCCGGCGTCTCGAGCGGACCCCCCACCGTGACCATACCCGCGGCAGCGAGCGCCATCACCCCAATCGTCTTCATCATCGAACCCCTTGTCTATTCTTGCCTGAGCGAGATCATGCCGTCGAAAGCCGACAGCTCGACGAGTGCCTTGCCGGTTCCCACCGTGAACGAGATCCTCTTCTTGCCGAAGTCGCCCTCCAGCTCGACGGCGAAGTCGGTGTCGAGTTCTCCGCTGAACGTGTCGATCGAAATCCGTGCATTGGCTCCGTCAGGGATGAGCACGTCCAGGTCGCCGTCGTGCGTCGAGAGGACGTACCGGCCGCCGTCCTTGATCGTGCCCTCGTAGCCGATGTCGCCGTCCACCGAGTTGACGCTGACGTTGTCCGAGTCGATGCCCTCGAGGATCACGTCACCGTCCACGGCCGTCACCGCAATGGCTCCGTCCGAGGACGAGACGGCCACGTCCCCGTCTACCGCGTTGATGGCGATCTTGCCGGAAGCGACGGAAAGCGTGACGTCGCCATCCACCGCGTTCAGGGCGATGTTGCCCGATCCGCCGACGAGGAAGATGCCTCCTTCCACGGTGCTCACGGTCACGTCGCCCGCCGAACCTTCGATGGACACCTCCAGGGACACTCCGGCGATCTCCAGCGCCATCCCTCGGGGCACCGTGATCTCCAACTCGCCATACACCGGTTCACCCCATTCGCCCTTGACCGAGACATGCGCGGTCCCGCCCGAGCTGCGGACGTCAAGTTGACCTTCGTCCTCGTCATAGACCGCTGTCACGCGCATCTCGGCGCGATCCCACGCGGTCACGTCGACCACGCCCTCGAGCTGGTTGACCTCGAGCCGACCGCCGGCATCCACGGCGAATGTGGTATCGGCCTGCTGCGCTGGCGCCAATGCGGCCAGCATCGCGGCTGTCAGGTGCGCTATCATCGATTCCTCCCCTTCTCCCCGTTCGTCGTTTCCGCGGACCGCTCGTCCACGGGGTCGTTCACATCAGAGTCGTCAGGAACTCGCCAACCGTGCCGCTTGCTGGAGGACGAGCAGCTTGCGCGTCCGGGCATCGGCCAGGTGGCGGTTCAGGTAAACGCTCGCCGGATCTGCCTCCAGGGCCTCCCGGGCCCGCGCGATCGCCCGATCGATCGTGGCCAGGCTTCCTTCCAGCGCCTCTACGGTCTTCGGGTCGAGGCGGTCACGGCCCATCTGCAGCTGATCTTCGAGATCCTGGATCGTCGCCTCATACGAGAACGCCGAATCCTCCCCGGGTGCCGAGACGAAGTCCGCCTCGGGAGCCGGGGCCACCGCCACGGGACGTCCGCTTTCGACGTCGTCGCCTGCCGAGTTCATGGCGACCCACACGCTGGTACTGCCCAGTACGAGCATGGCGACGGCCGCTGCCGCGAGCTGCGGAATGGTGAAAGACAGGCGACGGTGCCCCCGCCTCACATCCGCCAGCTCGACCACGACTGCTTCCTGGCCAGCCCCGATCCGGGACTCGATACCCGGCCACAAGTCGAGCTCGGGTGGATGCCGCGGCAGCGAGCCCGCGGTGTCCTTTACCGCCTGGAGATCTTCCACCAGACGGCGCAGCTCGACGTCCCCTCTCAGGGCCTCATCGAGGCGGGCACGCTCGTCCCCGGACAGTTCGCCGTCCAGGTATTCGGAAAGTCTTTCGGTCCAGTCGGTCATCGTCCAGTTCTTTCCTTACGCCTTCGCGTTTATGAATACGCGCGGATTCTCTCCGCATCCGATTCGATCGTGGAAAGCGCCCGAAGGTTGGAGAGGGTGGGCGAGCGCGATCAGCGGCTCAAGTACTCCCTCATCAGCATCCGGGCCCTGTGGAGCTGCGCTTTCGTCGTTCCGGTCGTCACTCCAAGCATCTCGGCGATCTCGCGGTGCTTGTAGCCTTCGACATCGTGCAGGACGAAGACTCTGCGCGCCCGCTCAGGCAGCCGCCGCATTCCGGCCTCGAACTCGGCGCCGAGCGCGGCCGGGGGCTGCGCGCCCGACGTTCGGTCCAGCACCGGTCCGGGGTCCGGGTGATACCGCTCACGGCGAACGCCCAGCTTCTTCCTGCGTCCGAGAACCAGGTTCACCGTCACCCGGTGCAGCCAGGTACCGAACGCGGACTCACCCCGGAAAGTCCCGAGCTTGTTCCACACTCGAACGAACACGTCCTGCGTGACCTCATCGGCCAGCTCGGGCTCGAGCATTCGGGATACGAGGGAGTGCACCCGGGATACGTGCCTGCGATACAGACGCTCGAACGCCACCACGTCGCCGCCGGCCGCCAGCCGGACGTCTTCGAGGTCGTGATTCGCGTCGGCGCTGCCGTCGCCGGTAGTCGTGACCAAAGCGATGCTCGCGTTCATCGAGAGGATTGGATGTGCCCTGCAAAGGAATGGTTGAAAGGACCGAGTTGCGCAATGTACGCCGGATCGACATAACGTCACGCTGCTCACGGGGGGAAGACGAATGACGATTTCGGTCTGGTATCGCACCTTCGGCTGCAAGGCCAACCAGTACGACACCGAGCGCATGCGCCAGGAGCTGGAGAGCCGGGGCGCCACGACGTGCGACGGACCGGACTCGGCTACCGCGGCGGTACTCAACACTTGCACCGTTACCGACCAGGCGGATCTCTCTGCCCGGCGTCTCATACGCAAGCTCGGTCGCCGTCACCCGGATCTGCGCATCGTCGTGGCGGGTTGCTCGTCGGCGCTGAAGGCGGACGAGTATCGGGCCATGCCGGAAGTGGACGGAGTCGTGGGCGGGCAGGACCCCGTAGCCGTCGCCGTCGAAGTGGCTCCGGAGGCAGCACTCGGCACCCGGGATCACGAACCGATCGGGGACTTCCTGCTGCGGGTCAATCACCGTGGAAGCCGCGGCTGGATGAAGATCCAGGACGGTTGCGACCGCATGTGCTCCTTTTGCGCGACGCGGATCGCCCGGGGCGCCAGTCGCTCCCGTTCGGCCGACGAGCTCGTGGCCGAGGCCCGGTTGCTGTCCGGGAGTCACTCGGAGCTCGTGTTGACGGGCATCCACATCGGGCACTATGGCCTCGATCTGACCGACGGAACCACACTCGCCGGATTGTGCCGGCGGCTGCTCGACGAGGTGCCCGACGTGCGCTTCAGGCTGGGCTCGATCGAGGCGACGGAGATCGACGATGAACTCTTGAGCCTGATCGTCGCATCGAACGGACTCCTGGCGCCTCACCTGCACGTACCGTTGCAGAGCGGAAGTGACGAGGTGCTCGGGCGCATGCGCAGGTGGCATACGCGAGAGCAGTACCGGATCCGCGTGCTGGAAATCGCCGCCCGCGTAGACCCTCTGGGGCTGGGGGCCGACATCATCGTGGGCTTCCCCGGAGAGACGGACGACGATCACGCCCTGACGCGTGCCCTGGTCGAGGAGCTGCCTTTCACCTACCTGCACGTGTTCCCGTACTCTGCGCGCGAGGGGACCCACGCCGCGGAATTGTCCGGCCGGGTTCCGGCCAGGGTGGCCGCCGAGAGATCGCGGGAGTTGCGCGAAATCGGGGTCACCAGGGGATCTACCCACGCCGCCGGCCGGGCGGGCACGGAGGCGCTGGTGGCGGTGGAGACCGAGAGCACCGGGCTCACGGGCGACTACATGCGAGTGCGAGTCTGCGGTCCCGCCGATCCCGGCAGGCTAGTTCGAGCCAGGCTCTCCGGTTCCGTGGAGGCCCTGAGCGTGAGCGCGGGCGCCACCGGTCGCGCAGCTCTCCCGGTTCTGGCCGCGTCCCCTGTAGACGAACGCGTCCGAGAGTGAATCCCTCGGGCGATCGGATGCAGCCGACATCGCAGGGCGATCTGCAACAATTGCGGTTCGGATGCGATCTATGTCCCGTATCAGACGCCGCATATCGTTCCGTCGCCGAGGCGTGGCCGGGTCGGCAATCACCCCCAAGTCCCTTGACATCAATGGATTGGCAGCGAGGAACTTCAGCGCTTCCTCCAGGGTGGACGCTGTCCTCGCTCTGGCCCGGCTCCTGCCCCGTACTCCTCGACCGTCGTCGCCGCCCGAAACCGTGGGTGCAGCCACCGCCGACAGGATCGCCCCATGCGGAATACAATCGCGGCCCTTCGAACTCTTCGACGGATGATCGCCCCCGGCCTCGTGCTGGTCATGGTGGCCGGATCGTCGACTCGCGTGGTGGCCCAGGACATCTCGGAGTCGCTGAGCAGCCTGAACGAGGAGAACGGGAAGCTCTACATCGGGCCCCTGTCCACCGGACTCGCGGCCGCCCTGAACTCGGGCTTCTACCATACGGCGGAGGTGCACGACGTACTCGGATTCGACGCCGGTTTCCGTGTGATGGGCTCGTTCGTGCCCGAAGATCTCGACACCTTCACGCCTGTCCTGCCGGACTCTGTCGTCGTCGAAGGACGGGTGTTCAACGAGCCGTACGCGCCGGCCGGAGGGTCGTCGCAGCTTTCTCCCACGGTGACGGGCGTCGGCGACGGAATCGTGCTCGTGCCGCAGGGCGAGTTCAGGGACTCGTTGCTGGCTCTTGGCGAGAATCCGGCAGACTGGGAGATCCGGTTCCCCAAAGGCTTCGACATTCCGATCGCCCCCTACGCGGCAATCCAGGGAGCACTCGGAATACCGCTGGGTACCGAGCTCGTGCTCCGCTTCATTCCGAGCTTCACGCCGAGCGACGACGTTGGATCGATCAGCATGATCGGCGGAGCGATCAAGCACTCATTGGACCAGTGGATCTGGGACGCGCCCCCGCTCAACCTGGCACTGGCGTTCGGGTTCCAGCATTTCAAGGTCGGCGACTACCTGGACGCCAACTCCACCCAGTTCTCGCTGATCGCGAGCAAGAAGCTGTCGGTGGTCACCCTGTACGGAGCCGGGACACTCGAGAACGCGAACCTGGACATCTCGTACGAGTTCGAGCCCGACATCGCGGCTGATGTCCCGGTGGAACTGCAGAAGATCGAGTTCACGCAAGAGACGCCGAACGACGTGACGTTGAAGCTGGGCGCGACGCTGGCCCTCGGCCCGGTCGGTCTGAACGCCGAGTACACGGTAGCCGCCCGGGACGTATTCACGGCTGCGCTGGTGTTCGGCACCTTCTAGAGACGGTAGCTTTCGCCCGTCCGTGCATACTCGCCGGGCGTGCCCTCGGCTGGAGTCGATTCGATGAAAGCCATGATCCTCGAGCGGATCACCGCGGTGGACGAGAGACCCCTGCACCTGGTAGACCTGCCGGATCCCGAGCCGGGTGCAGGCGAGATCCGCGTGCGGGTATCGGCGTGCGGAGTGTGCCGCACCGACCTGCACGTCATAGAGGGAGACCTCCCCCAACACACCCTCCCCATCGTTCCGGGCCACCAGGTCGTGGGTCGGGTGGACGCCCTCGGTTCCGGAGTCAGCGGGTTCGCACCCGGCGACCGCGTCGGTGTCGCCTGGCTGCGCGGCACGTGCGGCAGTTGCGAGTATTGCCTGCGTGGGGCCGAGAACCTGTGTCCGGACTCACGCTACACGGGGTACCATGCGAACGGCGGATACGCGGAACTGGCGGTGGTGCCCGAGGGATTCGCGTATCCGATTCCCGACGGATTCGACGACCTGCAGGCGGCGCCGCTGCTGTGTGCCGGAATCATCGGATACCGGGCCCTGCAGCGTGCGGAGGTGCCGCCCGGCGGTCGGCTGGCCCTGTATGGTTTCGGCTCGTCCGCGAGCGTGGTGATCCAGATCGCCCTTCACAGGGGGTACGAGGTGCACGTCGTCTCCCGGGGAGACAGCCATCGCCAGCTGGCGCGGGAGATGGGCGCCCTCTGGGTCGGCGCACCCGGTGAGGCGCCCCCCGTCGAAGTGGACAGTGCGATCATCTTCGCTCCGGCGGGCGACATCGTCCCGGATGCGCTGGCGTCGGTGCGAAAAGGGGGGACGGTCGCGATGGCCGGCATCTACATGACCCCGGTGCCGGAGCTCGACTACGAAGCGCACCTGTTCCACGAGAAGAATTTGCGCAGTGTGGAGGCGAACACGCGGGAAGACGGGCGGGGACTACTTCGCGAGGCGGCCGAGGTACCGGTGCGGGCGCGAGTCACCACGTTTCCCCTCCGGGAGGCGAACGAGGCGTTGATTCGGCTGAAAAACGACGATATCGACGGCAGCGCAGTTCTGGTAGTGGATTGACGCGAACCGGATGCGGAACAACGCACGCCCCGGTTGCCCGCCTCTTCGAGAGGCCGTAGCTCCGGGATCGATACCATGAAGAAGTCAGGGGAATCTGCTTGAATAAGGGATTACGAATGCGCGTGCCGGTCCTCAGGGTAGCAGCAGCGATGCTCCTGACGGGTCTTCACGTCTCGCCGAGCCTTCTCGCGCAGCAACCGACGGTCTCGATCGAGGGCCGCGTGATCACACCATCGGCCGAACCAGCCCCCGGTGCCGAGATCCGCGTGGTCGGGCTCGGCAGGCACGTGGACGCGGACGACGAAGGGGTCTTTCGATTAGAGGTCCCGCCCGGCAACTACGTCCTCGAGGTCTACAGCCCACGCTTCGGCCGGGCCGTCGAGCGCGTTACCGCCGAGGCCGGCGGAAGGCTCGATCTCACGATCCAGCTCGAGCCCGTATTCCACGCCGAGCCAATCATCGCGAGCGTCGGTCCGGAGGCACGAACGCAGACCGAGTTGTACCAGGCGACCGACGTGCTGGTGGGCCGGGAGCTCATCGAGAAGGGACGCAACTCGATCGGCGAGACCCTGGCCGAGCAACCGGGCGTGACGTCCACGTACTACGGCCCGGGATCGAGCCGTCCCGTGATTCGCGGCCTGCAGGGGGATCGCGTCCGAATCCTCGAGTCAGGCGTGAGCAGCGGAGACGTTTCGGCGAGTGGTCCCGATCACGCGGTGGCCGTCGAGCCGATGCTGGCGGGGCAAATCGAGATCATCCGCGGCCCGGCGACCCTGCTGTACGGAAGCTCGGCCATCGGCGGGGTGGTCAACGTGATCGACCCCAGGGTCCCTCGCGAGAGCTCGGTCCACGCGATCACCGGATTCGCCCAGCTGCAGGGTGCGACGGTGAGCGATGAGGTCAATGGAGCTGCTTCGCTCAACGGGTCGGCCGGTGCCTTTGCCTGGCACGCCAGCGGACTCCTCAGGAACACGGACGACTATCGAATCCCCGGCCCGGCCGTCGCACCGCCCGCGCAGGAACCCGGCGAAACGCACCAGGACGTCGGTTTCTTGCCAAATAGTGCCCTGGAAACCCGCACCGGCTCGCTCGGGGCGTCCTGGGTGGGTTCGGCAGGCTATGTCGGTGCGGCCGTCACCGGCTACGGCACGAAGTACGGAGTGCCCGGACACGAACACGGCGGGGAAGAACCTGCCTCCGACCCCGAGGAGGAAGAGCACGGGGTGCAGATCGACCTCGATCAGAGCCGCTTGGACCTGGAGGGAGCGTGGAATTTCGGGGGTAGCGTGGTGCGGGCGGCCAAGTTGCGGGCCGGGTACGCGGACTACAACCACCAGGAGCTCGAGGGTGAGGAGGTCGGCACCCGCTTCGACAACAGTGAGTTCGAGGGCCGTCTGGAGGCAACGCATGCGCCTCTCGGACCGGTGACCGGGACGCTGGGCGCTCAGTATGGGTACCGCGAGGTGCAGGCCGCCGGTCTGGAGGCGTTTCTCCCCGATACGAAGACCGGCGCCCTGGCGCTCTTCCTGTATGAGGAAGTCCCCGTGGGCCCACTGAAGTTCGGTGTCGGTGTCCGGTGGGAAGGAAACGATCACGACGTGATCGACGGCCGAAGTCAGAGCAGCGACGGATTCTCCGGCTCGCTCGGGATCAACTGGTCCGCCACGGACGTGATGACGCTTACTCTGGCGGGCTCGCGGTCCACCAAACTGCCGACGGCCGAGGAGTTGTTCTCGGACGGTCCGCACGCGGCGACGCGCCTGTACGAGATCGGGGACCCCGACCTCCGGAACGAGATCGGCTACAGCGTGGACGCCGCACTCATAGTGAGCGAAGGTCCGGTAACCGGCCAGGTCGCCGCGTACCTGAATTCGTTCGATGACTTCATCTACATCCTGCCGACCGATTCGATCGCGGAAGGTTTCCGGGTGGCCGAGTATCAGCAGGAAGATGTCCGGTTCTACGGGTTCGAGCTCAGCCTCAAGGTCTCGATTCTGCACCGGCCCGGAAACCACCTGGCCCTCACCGGATTCGGCGAATACGTGCGCGCCGAGACCACGGGCACGGACGAGCCGCTGCCCTTCATTCCGCCTCTCAGCTGGGGAGGAGGAGCCCTGTGGGAGTACGGTCCGTGGCGCACTACCGCGGAGGTGAGGCGCACGGAGGAGCAGACTCGGGTGGCCACGTTCGAGACGCCGACGCCGGGCTACACGTTCCTCAACGCGGCCGTGAGCTACGCCTTCTTCACGGGCAACCTGGGTCACGAGCTTTCCCTGCGTGGCACGAATCTCGCTGATCAAATGGCCCGCAATCACGTCTCGCTCCTGAAGGACATCGCACCTCTTCCGGGGCGTGACATACGCTTCACGTACCGTTTGTTGTTCTGACTTCAACTCGTGTCAGCGGATGCCCGGGAATTGATCACAGGTTGATTCCCGGCGTCAGAGTAGTATCATTAGGGTCTCGATCGCAGACACAGGCCACCGGGAGGTGGTCGCGATTGAGCCGACCCGCGGCTCCGCCGGGGATCCCCCTCAGGTCCGTCGGGTTCAACTGGTAGCCCCATGCTGCTTCTGTTTCGATCCTCATGGTCGCGGCGGCGGACGGTGTGGCTGTTTCGTATCCCTGGCCTGCAGGCATCCGCGCAGGTCGATCAGCAAAGAATGGAATCGAAGTGACGAACGAAGGAACCCTCGGGGTGCTCGAAGTCCTCGGCGGAAAGTCGGGGTTCATCCGGCGGAAGCACACGAGCTACACGCCCAGCGATGACGACATTTACGTCGGGCAGCGCCTGATTCACAAACACAAGCTGCGCTCGGGCGACGAGATCGCCGGGGAGGTGGGAAATCCGCCTGGCAGCGGCAAGAGCCCGCCCCTCAAGTCCGTGTTCACGGTCAACGATATCCCAGTCGAGAATCTGGGCCACCGGCGGGACTTCAGGCGCCTTTCCGCGCAGCATCCGAAAGAACAGCTCAAGCTGGAATGTGGTCTCGAGCGCCGCGGCACGCCGGATCCGACCAACCGGATCATCGACCTGTTCTGCCCACTGGGCAAAGGACAGCGGGCGATGATCGTGGCGCCCTCCAAGGCCGGGAAGACGATGGTCCTTCAGGCGATCGCCGAGGGAATCGTGAAGAACTACCCGAACTCAGCGGTCTTCATTCTCCTGGTGGACGAGCGCCCGGAAGAGGTGACCGAAATGGAGGCGTGCGGCTATGGCGAAGTGGTGGCCTCGAGTTTCGACTACCCGGCCGAGCGCCACGTACAGGTAGCCGAAATCACTCTGGAGCGGGCCCGCCGAAGAGCGGAAATGGGCCAGGACGTGGTGATCATCCTCGATTCGATCACGCGTCTCGCCCGGGCGTACAACACGGTTGAAGAGGGCACGGGCCGCACTTTGTCCGGGGGCCTCGACGCTGGCTCTCTCGACAAGCCCAAGCGGTTTCTGGGAAGCGCCCGCTACATCGATCCGGCAGAGGGAGGCGGATCTCTGACGATTATTGCCACCGCGCTGGTCGATACGGGTTCCCGCATGGACCAGGTGATATTCGAGGAGTTCAAGGGAACCGGCAACAGCGAGCTGGTGCTGAGCCGGGAACTGGCCGACCGGCGCACCTTCCCTGCGATCGACCTCAACGCGAGCGCCACGCGTCGCGAGGAGCTTCTGCTTTCGGACGCGGCCCTCACAGTCTCGCATGCCATGCGCCGTGAGCTCAGCGGCATGTCCGAAGTGGATGCCATGGCAGAGGTCCTCGGCCTCATGAAGCGGACCGGCAGCAACGCGGTCCTACTCGACAAGGTCGCGGCGCGCATCTAGCATACCCACCTTCAGAAGTCCGTGACTCCGGTGAGGAGGCGACGCCCGATGCCTTCCACCGGGTCGTGCGTCGAGGGGCCGGCGCGGGTCGATCCCCTCCGCGGTGACGAACCGATCCAGGGCGACGGGTGAATGAACGAAAAGAGCAAAGCCGAGCTCCCGGAACGAATCGCGGGCCTCGAGATCCTGGCCAACAACCTCTGGTGGACGTGGCACCAGGACGCGCGCGGTCTGTTCCAGCGCCTCGACCCGACCCTGTGGGCTTTGTCCGGGAAGAATGCGGTGGAGGTGCTGCGGCGTGTGGGCGCCGACCGCGTCTCGTATACGGCCCACGATCCGGTCTTCCTCCGGGAGTACGACGCGGTGATGGCGGAGCTCGACGCCGTGCTCGAGCAGCGTCGAAGCTGGTATCGCGAGACCTACGGAGACCTGGCGTCAGGTGGAATCGCCTACTTCTGCGCCGAGTTCGGCGTGCACGCCTCCATTCCCATTTACTCGGGCGGGCTCGGCATCCTGGCGGGCGACCACTTCAAGGAAGCCAGCGATCTCGGCATTCCGCTCGTCGGCGTGGGTCTGTTCTATCAGAAGGGCTACTTCCGGCAGCGGATGACCGAGGATGGACGGCAGCTCGCGATCGAGGAGCCGTTCGATCCCGATTCGATGGCCATTCGCAAGGTGTGGGGGAATGGAGACGAAGGCACCCATGCCACGGTGACCCTGGATGGACGCACGGTCCACCTGGGAGTGTGGGAGATGCTGATCGGACGCTCTTCCGTCTACCTGCTCGACACGGACATCGAGAGCAACGACCCCGAGGACCGAATGCTCTCGCACCAGCTGTACTCGGGCGACAATGAGATGCGGCTGCGCCAGGAGATCGTTCTCGGAATCGGTGGCGTACGGGTGCTCAGGGCTCTGGACATCCGTCCGGAGGTGTGGCACGCGAACGAGGGCCATGCCGCGTTCATGACGCTGGAGAGGTTCCGCGAGCACGTGGAGGATGAGGGCCTGTCGGCGGACGAGGCGCGTCGGCGGGTGTGCGAGACGACGGTATTCACCACGCACACACCCGTCGCCGCCGGACACGATGCCTTCTCGCTCGACCGGATGGACCGCTACTTCACAGATTACGTGGCCCGGCTGGGCCTGTCCCTGGAGGAGCTGTTCACCCTGGGGCGACATCCGCACGACGACGGCCGCTTCCACATGTCCACGCTCGCGATCCGGATGTCAGACAGCCGCAACGCGGTCAGCGAGCGGCACGGCGAGGTAGCCCGTCGTATGTGGCGCTCGATGTGGCCGGAAGCGGAAAGCGACGACGAAGTACCCATCGGCCATGTGACCAACGGCGTGCACATGCCCTCCTGGGTGTCTCCCCCGTTCCGGGACCTGTACGATCGGTACCTGGGGCCGGACTGGGAGATCGAGCGAGACGATCCTGCCCTGTGGGAGCGGGCGCTGGACCTGCCGGACCACCTCGTGTGGGAGGCGCACAAGCGCTGCCGCGGTCGTCTCTTCTCGGAACTCCGCATGCGGGCCCGTGGTCGGTGGACCGACGGGGAGTCCCAGCCGAGCCAGGTCGTGGCTGCAGGCACGCTTCTCGACCCCACGGCTCTGACGATCGGATTCGCACGGAGGTTCGCCACCTACAAGCGAGCCACTCTTCTGTTTCACGACCTGGAGCGCCTCAAGGCGATGCTGCTGGATCCGTGGCGGCCAGTGCAGATCGTCATGGCCGGGAAAGCGCACCCGGCGGACGAGCCGGGTCAGGCGCTGCTGGCCGAAGTGTATCGCATGGCCTCGGACCCGGTATTCGCCGGCCGGATCGCGTTCGTCGAAGACTACGAGATGAACGTGGCGCGCGATCTCGTCTCGGGCGTGGACGTGTGGCTGAACACGCCGCGTCCGCCCATGGAAGCGAGCGGCACGAGCGGACAAAAGGCGGCGATCAACGGCGTGCCGCACCTGTCCACGCTGGACGGCTGGTGGGCCGAGGGCTTCACGCGACTCAACGGGTGGGCGATCGGCGAGGACCTGCATGGAGAGACTCCCGAGGACTGGCCTGCCGCCGATAACGCCGACGCCGAGTCGCTGTACCAGGTGATCGAGGACGAGGTGCGTCCGCTGTACTACTCGCGTGACGCAGACGGCGTCCCGCGGGGCTGGATACGCACCATGAAGCAGGCGATCCGCACGGGCGGGGCCCGATTCACGGCGCGGCGCATGCTGAAAGACTATACGGAGCGGTATTACGTGCCTTCGGCCCGACGGGCGCGGGGCATCGAGACGTAAGCGGAATAGGGCCAGGTCACTTCCGCGACTCCTTTTCAATCCTGTCGCGGATGCGGCTTTCGATGCGCGTGGCGAAGTGGACGATCCGCCAGGCCGTGGCTTCCAACAGGCGAAGCTCGCGGCGATCCGGCTCGGATCGCTTGAGGATCCTGCGGTAGCTTCGCATCTTGGTCGTTGGCTCGACCCCTCGGAACATGCCGAGTGCGTTCATCGCCTGCTCCCACACCCTGAAGAACTCCTCCAGCTCGGCCGCGGTCGCCGTGGGCGCCTGATCACGGAGCTTGCCCGACAGGTCTCGCTCTTCGAGATCGAACGATTCCCGGACGGCACGCCGCACCTCGTAGAGCACGATGATGGCGGCGTGCCCGAGGTTGAGGCTGGGATGCTCGGGGTTCGTCGGGATGCAAACGGCCTCGTGGCAACGATCGAGAATTTCGTTGGGAAGACCCTTGTCCTCGCGCCCGAATACCAGAGCGATGTCGCCGTCGCCGCTGCGGGCGACCAGACGGGCGGCCGCCGCGTGGGGCTCGCTCCACACCTGGCGACTGGCCCGGCGCCTGGCGGTCATTGCCACTACGCGGACCACATCCGCGACGGCTTCGTCGAAATCCTCGAAGATCTCGACTGCATCGACGATCTCGTGTGTATCGTGAGCTATGCCCGTGATCCGGTAGGCGTTGAAGATCGCCGGGGAGACGAGCCGGAGCCGCGTGAGACCCATGTTCTTCATCGCGCGCACGACGAGAGCGATGTTGACCAGGTCCTGCGGCTGATAGAGAACGACTACGAAACGGGCCAATGCCACTCGGCCCGCCTCCGTGTCGATCGCCTCGGGCGGGATCGAATCCGAAGAGGTGGCGCTCGTGGAGGTCACGGTTTCGGGGCCGCTACTCCTCTTCGGAGCGCTTCGCCTCGAGATGCGGAGAGCCCTTGAACTTGCGTCCCTTGCGCGGCCTGAGTGCCGGATAGCCGGTCTCACCGCACTCCGGACAGGTCTCGGTGTAGGCTCCGATGTCGGCGCCACACACGGCGCATCCGACGTGCCCCTCACCAGCTTCGTACGACAGCGCCTTGCCGCACTTCTGGCACGTCTGGTCGAATTCGCCCATCTCGGCGCCGCACTCGGGGCAGATAGAGACTTTGGTCACGCGTTCGCTCCTCACTGCTGTTGCAGGACCGGACCCGACGGCTCATATCCGGTCTGAGTGACGGGCCAAGCTACACGCGCCAGCCTACTTCATGCCAGTATCGAACTCGTTGGTGCTGGCGCGCTTGCCGTGCTACCGGTATCGTTGGCCGCCGTCGGGCGAGGGGAGATACCAGGAGGAGAGGTACTTTGAGCGGCCAGGACAACCGAGAAAACTACACGTTCGCGGACGGGGTGACCCAACCGCTGACCTATCAGAAACTGGGGCCCAAGGTATGGATCCTGGGCTCTCTGATGGTGGTGACCGCGATCGTGACCCTGGTGCTCATTCTCCAGGATTTCTCGTCCAACAGTTACCTGTACCTCCTGTTCTACGCCATTCCGGCCAACAGTGCCGTCTCCGTCTTTCCTCACGAGCCGGTCGTCATCTACTTCGGATCCAACGGCAACGTCTGGTACACGGCAGTGGCGGCGAGCATAGGAACGCTGATAGCGGGATTCCTCGACCACTCGGTGTTCGTGCCGGTGATGAACCTCCAGTCGCTGGCCGGCTACAAGGACAAAGGCTGGTATCAGAAGATCGCCCGCCTGTTCATGCGTTACCCGTTCCCGGTCATCGTGGTCACGGGCTTCACGCCGATTCCGTTCTTTCCCTTCAAGTTCCTGGCCTTCTCGGTCCATTATCCCCTGTGGAAGTACCTCGCCGCCCTGCTGACCGGGCGTTTCCCGAGATACGTAATGCTGGCGTGGGTCGGCAGCCTTTTCGACATCCCTACCTGGATGCTGTTCGCCTTCTTCGGTCTCGTCATCGCCGCGTACGCGATCAAAGCCATTCCCAAGGCGGTGGACTACGTACGCCAGGCCCGCGAGCGGCGTACTCCCGAGGCAAGCGAAAGGAACGATTGAGCCGGTCGCGGGTTTCTAGCGGCCATACAGGAAGTCTGGGCGGCGGACTGTTCATTGTTCAGGGCCCGGTCCTGGGCCAGTCTAGCAAGTCTCGTATCCATAGAAGCGACTCGGGGGGAAGTGCATGAACATATCTGGAGCCATGGCGGCCAGGATGCTGGCACGTGGTTTTCGCAACAAGCTGCAGGACAAGCCTCTGTCGATCTCGTTCGAGGTGACCCACAGTTGCACTGCCAATTGCTGGCACTGCAACTGGGGCGGTCCGATCAAGGAGACCCGGCTGTCGGCGGACGAGTACGCGGCGATCCAGAAGGAGCTGCGGCCCGTCGTGTCACACGTGTCCGGCGGCGAGCCGCTTGCCCGCGGCGACGTTTACGAAATCGTCGAGAAGCTGGCCAATCCGGGCAAGCTCCCGTTCATGATCGTGGTCAGCAACGCCTCCAACCTGAACGAAGAGAGATTCCGGAAGCTGCAGAAGGCGGGCATGGACCAGCTGTCGATCTCGCTGGACTTCCCGGACGAGCGGCATGACGAGTTTCGCCGCATTCCGGGTCTGTTCGACAAGATGTCGAGAACGCTGCCGGAATTGGCGCGTAACTCAGAGAAGGACGACATCCTGCTGAACGTGTGCATCACGAACTGGAATTACCAGGACCTGCCGGGCCTCGTGAAGAAGGCCAAGGAGTGGGGACTGCCGATCAACTTCTCCGTGTACAGCCACCTGCGCGTGCAGGATCGCACGGGCCTCATCGATGGAAACGGCGGCGGCGATCTGCTGGCGCAGAAGATCGAAGAGGTGATCGACCTGCGCAATCAGGGCTATCCCGTGTACACGTCGCCCCGTGTGCTGTGGAAGTTCTATCGGTTCATGACGGAGGGCGGGATCCCCGGATGTCAGGCCGGGCGGAAGTTCCTGGTCATCAACCCCGATGGACGCATGACACCGTGCGCGATGGTGATGGCCTATTTCAACAGTCAGGAAGACATGCTGGCAGATTTCACCAAGCAGAACACGTGCGAGGCGTGCTACATTGCGACGCGTGCCAACACGGAAAAGACGTTCAAGGAATTCCTGGAGGACAACGGACCGATCCTGAAGCAGCTGGTCCAGCCATGGAAGTGGGGGAACTGACGACGACTTGAAGCTCCTGCTTCAGAGAATCTCAGAGCCGCCGGGTGCAGAGAGCCCGGCGGCTTTGCTTTGTCGAGACCGCGTCAGTGGAAGCGGAGGCACGTTCAGAAACCGTATGAAGAACTCCCACTTTCCCACTTTTTCAGAGGGTTTGGGAACACGGCACCGACAAGCCCGATTCGAGTTGACGAAACCGCATGTTGGGGGTAGAATCCGACGCATCGGAGCCAGCCCTCGGGCGGCTCCGTTTTGTGCCTCGCGGGCATAGCTCAGCTGGTAGTTCGCACGCCGGCGCGTGCTCAATGTCTCGGCCCTATGCGCCTCGACGGGTCCGCGAGTGCTGTTTGAATTGGAATGCGGGCATAGCTCAGCTGGTAGAGCGCAACCTTGCCAAGGTTGAGGTCGCCGGTTCGAATCCGGTTGCCCGCTTGAAGACGGCAGCGGGCAACACGTAGTTCATGGGGCGGTAGCTCAGCTGGCTAGAGCGCTGCGTTCACATCGCAGAAGTCGGGGGTTCGAGTCCCTCCCGCCCCATTTGCCCGGTTCTCTCCTGCGCGAGCTGGTCGTCGCTTCGCTGCGGATGCTCGCTCCGGATAGACCGGGACCAAATGGCAGATTGCGGGCGTAGCTCAGTAGTTCGCACGCTGGCGCGTGCTCAAGGTCGTGACTGCGTCACGACACGGTATGGGCATTGCGGGCGTAGCTCAGTAGTTCGCACGCTGGCGCGTGCTCAATGTGAGAGCTGCGCTCTCACACGGTAGACATTGCGGGCGTAGCTCAGTTGGTAGAGCGTCAGCTTCCCAAGCTGAAGGTCGCCGGTTCGAGACCGGTCGCCCGCTTCCGGCATGGACTACGTGAGCGTAGTTTCGTGACTGCGTCACGACACGGCAGAAGGTTTTGCGGGTGTAGCTCAGTAGTTCGCACTCTTCGAGTGCTCAAGGTCGTGACTGCGTCACGACACGGCAGAAGGTTTTGCGGGTGTAGCTCAGTTGGCAGAGCGTCAGCCTTCCAAGCTGAAGGTCGCCGGTTCGACCCCGGTCGCCCGCTTCAGGCCCTATTCGTAGGGCTCTTGTTCGTTTTGGCAGGTCGCCGGTAGTTCGCAGGCTGACGCCTGCTCAATGTCGGAGCGGACTGCGCTCCGACGCCGACCCCGGTCGCCCGCTTCAGGCCCCAGGAATGGGGCCTTTTCTCAATTACTTCGTACCGCCGGACTCCCGCGGGCACGGGATCCTCGCGCGCGACGCGACTGCATGAAGTTGAGGTGAGATCGACGGCCCGGCGAATGGCGGCCGACACCGCTTGCGGTGGAATCCAGTAAGGCTCACCCTTCCAGGGGTTGAATGGACGCAGGCGGAACGGAGAACACATGACACAGCGACTCGTCCGAGGCCTGCTCATAGTGGCAGTTGCGCTCGGGGTGCTGTTGGGCGGGCGTGCGCTGGGCGTAGCCGAGCCCATATTGATCGGAGTGGTGATCGTGTTCGCCCTGTTTATGAAGAGGTTCATCCGCGGGTGAGGAGACAGCAGACGCCCGATACCCTCCCTTTGTCACCCGCGGCTCGGGCGACCGTCAACGCAATCCTGTGGGTGTTCGTGGTCGGGTCCGGGGTCGCGTTGACCTACTTCATCATCGTCCCGGGGAACCGAACGGCCCGTATCAGCTCGACCGTATTCTGGTATGTGCTTCCGGCGCTGGCCCTGATGCTGGCTGTATGGGCGCTCCGGTCACCGATGGAGCGACGCTTATCTGTCACGCTTCTGCTCTTCTCGGCGATCGGGTCTGCCTTCGCCGCGGAGGCGCTGCTCAGGTCATTTCCATCCAGAGTCGAGGGTCTCTCCATCACGACTCTTGCAGGCGATTCGGTGTGTCATGGGGAGTTCCGTCGCCAGGCCGGATGTCTGGCCGCGGCCGCGATGGGCGCACCCTTCGATCGTCGCACGACGCTCGACGTGATTCAGGATTTCAAGGCACAGGGAATCGAAGCCTGGCCCAGCCTTGACGCCTCCCACTACATCGATACGGATGACCCGATCGAGGTCGAAGGCCGCGTCGTCGTTCCGCTGTCTCCCGGGATACCGGAAGTCCTTACGGTCTTCTGCAACGAGGCAGGAGATTGGGTCACGTACGAAGCCGATGAATACGGGTTCAACAACCCAACCGGCTCTCATCGGCCGGACGAGGTTCAGATTGCGATCATCGGCGACTCCTTCGTCCACGGTTGGTGCTCTCCATTCGAGCAGACACTGGTGGGGCAGGTGCGTGGTCTCGATTCCGGTGTACTGGGCGTGGGTCTCGAGGGAAGCGGCCCGCTGGCACAGCTTGGTCTCGAGGTCGAATACGTGGCGCCACTGAGCCCAGCGGTCGTGGTCTGGGTGTTCTTCGAGGGCAATGACCTGCGTGACTTCGAGACCGAGCTCTCGGATGATCTGCTCACACGCTATTTGACTCCCGGATTCGAACAGGGCCTGCGGGAGCTCAGATCGCCGCTCGACAGGAAGCTGCGGGACCAGGTACTCAGGCTGTTCAACGAAGAAGCAGCGAAAGCGGAACAGACCAGGGAAAGGAGGGAATCTGCCCGTCGCAGACGTGAATCGATTGCGAGCTGGATGCGGCTGTCAGAGCTTCGTTCCCGGCTCTCGGACCTGGGGCGATCCCGCAAACCGGAGCACCCTTACGATCCGGCCGTGTTCGATCAGGTCGCTTCTCGGATGCGAGACGACGTGACGGGATGGGGCGGGACCCTCTTGTTCGCCTATCTTCCGGATCGTACCAGGTTCGAGGACTCATCGACGGCGAATCCACACCGGGCCAGTATTCTGGCGCAGGTGCAGGCCCTCGGGATTCCGACGGTCGACTTGTCCGAGCCGCTGGCCGCGCATCCGGATCCCCTGTCACTGTATCCGTTCCGGGTGGAGAGTCACTTCACCGCAGAAGGCAACGAACTCGTTGCGCGGGCTCTGGAACAGAGCATCACGAGGCTTCGATCTCTCCCGCCAGAGACCCGGACGCAGGCGGTGGACCCGCAATGAGCCGCTCGACGCACATCCTCGGAATATCGGCCTTCTATCACGACAGCGCGGCCTGCATTCTGCGCGACGGTGACATCGTCGCGGCCGCCCAGGAGGAGCGCTTCACGCGCCGGAAGGGCGACGCCTCGTTTCCGGCGAACGCAGTCGAGTTCTGCCTCCAACGAGCCGGCGTCGAGGCCGGTGATCTCGCTTTCGTGGCGTTCTACGACAAACCGTTGCTCAAGTTCGAGCGCATCCTGGAGACCTACCTCGGCGTGGCACCCAGAGGTCTCAAGCAGTTCCTGCTGGCCGGTCCGCTGTGGATCAAAGAGAAGCTGTTCATGGACCGCTCGCTGCGAGAGGAGCTGGGTTACGATGGAGACATCCTGTACGCCGAGCACCACGAATCACACGCGGCGAGCGCCTTCTATCCTTCGCCATTCGAAGAAGCGGCGATCCTGACCATCGATGGAGTGGGTGAGTGGGCCACGGCGTCGATGGGGGTCGGCGAGGGCAACGAGATCGAGCTCATTCGCGAGCTGCACTGGCCTGACTCGCTGGGCCTTCTGTACTCCGCCTTCACGTTCTACACGGGATTCAAGGTCAACTCGGGCGAGTACAAGGTGATGGGCCTCGCGCCTTACGGGGAGCCCCGATACGTGAAGAAGATCCTGGACAATCTGATCGAGCTGCGCGACGACGGCTCTTTCCGGTTGAATCAGGAATATTTCAACTACACGACCGGCCTGACCATGACGAGCGGGGCGTTCGACCGCCTGTTCGGCAGGCGACCACGGTTGTCGGAGACCGCGATCACCCAACAGGACATGGATCTGGCCCGATCGGTGCAGGAAGTGTGCGAGGAGGTCATGCTGAGGATGGCTCGCACGGCTCGCCAGGATACGGGAATGAAGAACCTGTGCCTGGCCGGCGGGGTCGCCCTGAATTGCGTCGGGAACGGCCGGATCCTGCGCGAAGGTCCGTTCGACAACATATGGATCCAGCCGGCCGCTGGAGATGCGGGGGGAGCGCTGGGCGCGGCGCAGCTCGCGTGGCATCGGCGCTGTCGGCGGCCGAGGCCGGTCACCCCCGGCCGCGACGCCATGCAGGGCGCCTACCTGGGGCCCGACTACTCCCCTGCGGAAATCCGGTCGTTCCTGGATTCCACCGACGCAGTGTATGAGGAGCTGGAGCGGGACGAGTTGCTCAACAGGACAGCCGGACTTCTGGCAACTGAGAACGTAGTGGGCTGGTTCGACGGTCGTATGGAGTTCGGTCCGCGGGCCCTGGGTGCCCGGAGCATCCTGGGGGATGCCCGGAGCTCCCGCATGCAGTCGCAGATGAACCTGAAGATCAAGTTCCGCGAGAGTTTCAGACCCTTCGCGCCGAGTGTGCTCGCCGAGCGAGCGAGCGACTTCTTCGATCTCGACTGCGACTCGCCCTACATGCTGCTCGTGGCTCCGTTGAAGGAAGAGCGCAGGATCCCGATCCCTGAGAGCAAGACGCACCTTTGGGGAATGGAGAAGCTGAACCTCACGCGGTCGGATGTCCCGGCGATCACGCACGTCGACTACTCCGCCCGGGTCCAGACCGTGGGGCCGGAGTTCAATCCGAACTACTATGACCTGCTGCGAGCCTTCGAGCGGCGGACCGGGTGCCCCCTGTTGGTCAACACGTCGTTCAACGTGCGCGGCGAACCGATCGTTTGCTCACCGATGGACGCGTATACGTGTTTCATGCGCACGGCCATGGACTACCTTGTTCTGTGGCCGTTTCTGCTCGACAAGAAGGCTCAACCGGAGTGGAAAGAGGAGGAAGATTGGCGGTCGATTCTCGAGCTGGACTGACGCCCCGCGAGGGCCGGAAGTTCGGTCTCACGGTCGGAGCCGCTTTCGGCGTCCTGGCGGCGATCGGCTTCTGGCGGGGTCATGTGATCGCGCCGGTAATCCTTCTTGTGCCAGGCCTGCTTTTGATTCTGGCTGGTGCCGCGATCCCCGGTCACCTGGGACCTGTCTACAGGATCTGGATGCGCGGGGCGCACGTCATTTCGAAGGTCACGACGCCGCTGTTCCTCAGCATCGTGTACCTGCTCGTGCTGACGCCGGCCGGACTGCTGATGCGGGGACTCGGGCGGAATCCTCTTCGGCACGAAAGATCCGGTAGTGGGTACTGGATCATGCGAGAACCAGGGCAGCGCACTGACCTGGATCGCCAATTCTAACACTACCTCTGAGAATCTGACATGCCGAAGAATAGTCTTCTGAGCGAGCTCTGGGCGTTCATGCGCGCTCGGAAGAAGTGGTGGCTCCTTCCGATCATCCTCATGCTCCTGCTCGTGGGGTCGCTGCTCGTGTTCGCACAGGGGTCCGCTCTCGCGCCCTTCATTTACACGGTCTTCTGAGCCGTCCGAAAGAGAGCGCTTGCGGCTCGAGAGATGAGTACACGAGGACCCTTTCAACTCAGCTTACTGTCGAGTAATATCTTCGACTGAATCGCAGCCATTGTCAGCTCGACTTTCGGGGAGGGTCCGATGGGCGAGTTCTTCGTATCGAATAGAGACGAATCCGTCCGCATGTTCGCCAGCGATCTACTGGAGCGCACGACCTACGTGCGCCCGTGGGTGCCGCATCTGATATACGTTCCGATCGTGATCGCGTTGTTGTGGTTCAGTCCGGTCAGCCTTGGCACGACCGTACTGTACTTCGCGATCGGGCTGTTGATCTGGACGTTTATCGAATACCTGCTGCACCGGTTCGCGTTTCACGCGCCGGATGAGATCATGAGGCAGACTCACGAGATATCGGCCGGTCTCGAGATGGACGAACCGGTCATTCCGGCGCTCCCGACGCTTCGTCACGTGATCTACTTCATTTTCCACGGCGTCCATCACGAGTATCCGAGTGACTCCAGTCGCCTCGTCATGCCTCCGATCGCGAGTCTTCCGATGGGGCTGGTGGCCTGGATGATCTTCTCGCTGATATTCGGGGACAAGGCCATCCCGGCGTTTGCCGGCTTGCTCGTGGGCTATCTGATCTATGACACCACTCATTTCGTGGTGCACCACAGGTCAGTGCCCACGGCCTTCGGCAAGCTGATCAAGAAAGCGCACATGCGTCATCACTTCCTGGATCCCGACGAAGACTATGGTGTGAGCTCGCCGCTGTGGGATATCGTCTTCCGGACCTACGGAGGGAAGAAGACCGCCGCGAGTGCGTAAATCCTTCCAGGTCGTTCTGCTTCTCCTGCTTCTCGCAGCAGGCGCCGCACTGTTCTTCCCTCGTCTCCGATCCCAGGAGTCGGCGAGCGAACTGGGCAGCGTCATCTTCTTCCACCCCGACGGAATGGGCGTGAATACGTGGGGTGCGGTGCGCATGATGACCGTAGGGCCGGACGGCCGGCTCAACTGGGACCGCCTGCCCTACATGGCGGTCTACACGGGTCACATGAGGGATCGCCTTACCTCGACGTCGCATGGCGGGGCTACGACGCACGCCTACGGGGTCAAGGTACTGGCCGACAGCTACGGGATGGACGGAAAGGAGCCGGTCCGGGCGGCGTCGGGGTTCGACGGGAGCATTCTCCAGGAGGCGCAGGCGGCCGGCCTGGCCACCGGAATGGTGAACAGCGGTACGATCACCGAGCCGGGTTCCGGGGCCTTCGCGGCGAGCCACCCGAATCGCTACGCGCACGAGCCGATCGCCTTGCAGATCTTCGAGTCCGGGGCCGAGGTCATCCTGGGCGGTGGTGAGCAGTTCTTCCTGCCCGACGGCGCCGATGGCATGTACGGACCGGGGGCCCGGAAGGACGGGCGGGACCTGCTGGCCGAGGCTCGAGACATGGGATACACGGTGGTGCGCACGCGGGCGGAACTGCTGTCGCTTCCCGATACGGTCAGCAAGGTCCTCGGCGTGTTCGCCTTCTACCACACGTTCAACGATCAGCCAGAGGAACGCCTTCTGGAAGAAGGGCTGGTGGCCTGGCCGCCGGAGGTTCCGACGATCGGCGAGATGACGCAGGTGGCGCTCGACGTGCTGTCGCGGAGCGGGCGGCGGTTCTTCCTCGTCTCGGAGGAAGAGGGCACGGACAACATGTCCAACGCCAACAACGCGATGGGAGAGATCATCGC
>JBDGXI010000246.1:0-2500 GCA_039584685.1 Gemmatimonadota bacterium
GCGCGACCGCGGTGCGATCACCTACGACGAGGCTACCGGCCTGTTCGCCGCCGACCTCGAGGTAATTCCGGTGGCCATCGCCGAGCTGGCCCACGTCTACCTGATGATGCAGGCAACCGGGAGCTACGAGGGCGCCGGTCAGTTCATCGAGCGCTATGGCGCGATCTCTGCCGAGTTGCAGGGTGCGCTGGACCGGCTGGCCGAGACCGTTCCCGTCGACATTCGGCCGCGCTACGCAGTCGAGGAGATGATGGCCGACTGGTAGGTCATCCGGCATCGGATCAGCTTCGTGATGGACGGCCGGCAGGACCGTCCTGTCTACGTGGGCCGGATTCGTCTCGCCGCGGGCGGACGCGACCTGTACGACAAGCTGGCGACCGACGGCCGGGTGGCCACGCGAGGTATATTCTTCGACACCAACAGTGACGTCATCCAGCCCGAATCGACCCCGACACTGCGAGAAATCGGTGAAATGCTGAACGCCCATGCCGACATGGCCCTGATCATCGAAGGCCACACCGACTCGGAGGGCGACGCCGACTACAACCTGGAGCTGTCCGAGCGCAGGGCCGCGGCGGTGGTGCGCTACCTGGTGGACGCCTACGGAATCTCTGCCGACCGACTGGCGGCCGAGGGACTCGGAGAATCCGCTCCCGTCGGGGACAACGCCACGCCCGAGGGCAGGCAGCAGAATCGGCGGGTCGAACTGGTCGTTCAGTAGCGCGACTTGACTCGCCGCATCGCCGCCGTATAGTCCGGCGATGCCAAAGCGCGACGACATCTCCTCGATCCTTCTGATCGGCTCCGGGCCGATCATCATAGGCCAGGCCTGCGAGTTCGACTATTCGGGCACGCAGGCCTGTCGTGCGCTCAGGGAGGAGGGCTACCGGGTGATCCTGGTGAACTCCAATCCGGCCACGATCATGACGGACCCGGACGTCGCCGACGCCACCTACATCGAGCCGATCACCGCGGAGTGGGTCGAGCGGGTGATCGAGAAGGAAAGGCCCGACGCGATCCTCCCCACCATGGGGGGGCAGACGGCCCTCAACGTCGCCCTCGAGCTTCACGACAACGGAGCGCTGGCCAGGCACGGGGTCGAACTCATCGGCGCCGACACGCGGGCCATCCGCATGGCCGAGGACCGCGAGGAATTCGCCGAGGCCATGGGCCGAATCGGCCTCAAGGTCCCGCACGGCGGGTTCGCTCACACGGTGGACGAAGCCCTGACGATCGTGGAGGAAACGGGTTTCCCGGCCATCATCCGCCCCTCCTTCACGCTGGGCGGCACGGGCGGCGGCATCGCCTGGAACCGGGAGGAATTCGAGACGAAGGTGCGGCACGGGCTGGACCTCTCGCCGATCACCGAAGTCCTGATCGATCGGAGCGTGATCGGGTGGAAGGAGTTCGAGCTCGAGGTGATGCGGGACGGCGCGGACAACGTCGTGATCGTGTGCTCGATCGAGAATTTCGACGCCATGGGCGTGCACACCGGCGACTCGATCACCGTGGCGCCGGCGATGACACTGTCCGACCACGAGTACCAGGAGATGAGAAACGCAGCGATCGCGATCATCCGGGAGATCGGGGTCGAGGCAGGCGGCTGCAACGTGCAATTCGCTCTCAGTCCGAAAAACGGCGAGCTGCTGGTGATCGAGATGAATCCGCGCGTGTCGCGAAGCTCGGCTCTCGCCTCCAAGGCAACCGGCTTTCCGATCGCCCGCATCGGCGCCAAGCTGGCCGTCGGATACCGGCTCGATGAGATCGACAACGCGATCACCCTGAAGACCCCGTCCTGCTTCGAGCCGGTGCTCGACTACGTGGTGGTCAAGATTCCCCGGTTCGCGTTCGAGAAGTTCCCGCAGGCAGATCCCACCCTTGGCGTCCAGATGAAGGCGGTGGGAGAGGTCATGGCGATCGGTCGGACGTTCACACAGGCGTGGCTCAAGGGATTTCGCGCCCTCGAGAACGACCGGGTGGGCTGGGTCCCGGCGGACAACCCGGCAGACGACCGACTGCCGGACGACGCACTCGAATCTCTGAAGTCGGCGATCCGGACGCCGACGCCCGAGCGGCCTTTCCAGCTGTACCGGGCCCTGTGGGCGGGCGTTCCGGTGGAGGAGCTGGCCGAGCGCAGCCACATCGACCCCTGGTTCCTCGACCAGCTGCTGCAGATTTCCGAAGCGGCCCGCGAGTTCAAGGCGCTGCCCGAGGTGAGACCGGCCGAGCTGCTCGCCGCCAAGCGCACGGGCTTCGGGGACGCCGAGCTGGCCCGCCTCAGGGGGATAGCCGAGGACGACATTCGCACGCTTCGTCACCAACACGGCATCCGGCCCGTGTTCAAGACGGTGGACACGTGCGCCGGAGAGTTTCCCGCCGCCACGCCATACCTGTATTCCACGTACGAGACCGAGAACGAGTCGGTGCGCACTGACCGACGGAAGGTGGTGATTCTCGGAAGCGGCCCGAACCGGATCGGACAGGGAGTCGAGTTCGACTA
>JBDGXI010000075.1:0-33581 GCA_039584685.1 Gemmatimonadota bacterium
GCCAGCATTCCGGCCGTGGCACGGAACATGGGCCTGGTGCTGATCATTGCGGGCAGCCTGTCGCTGGCGTTCATGGGCTTCGCGGGGCTGTTCACGTCATGACGGCGATCCTGGCGATCGCGGGCTTCGCCGCTCTGTTCGTGGTGTTTGGCGCCTTCCGGCCCGGAGCGAAGGGGACGTGCGGCGACTGCTCGTGCACCGGCGGGACGTGCGAGCTCGAAGAAGAGGGGACGCCGGACCTCCGCCATTCCTGAGGAGGGACCACACATGGACAAACACTGGGCCTATTGCTCGGCGTGCGATCGGCAGGTCGAGGTCGTGATACAGCCGGAGGACGGGATCGTGTGTCTCGAAGTCGGCCACACGTGCACCGGTGCCCTGTGCCCGATCACGGACATGACGCCCGAGGAAATGCGCGACGCCCTGGACCGCCTCCGGACCGGGACGCCTGACTCGAAGGAAGAGGAGTAGCCCATGCCGACCGGAGTAGACTGGATATCGCCGAGGCCGTGGCGCATATGCGATCGAGTGGAGCCTCGCAGGAGGAGCTCGCCATCATGCGCCAGCGGCTGGCTCTCCTGGAGCAACAGTTCGGCGGGCTGGAATCCGAGGTGCACCGGATCGGCGAGGCGCAGGAGTTTCAGGCGGAGCTACTGAAGCCGGCCGACGACGCCTGAAGCAGTTGCCACGGACCACCCTCCGCAGCTAACGTTGGTCGTTGCCGCGGAGGCTGCTGACCTATCCTACCCGATGGAGGAGGCCGCGATGAGGCAAGTGCTACCGTTACATTCGTTTCCCCCGATGTCCTTTACCGCCCCCACCCCCTCTCTCCGCTCCGTGATTCGCCACTCGTCCACGCTCCTCGCGACCCTGGCGCTGTTTCTGCTTTCGAGCGGAAACCTGGTGGCGCAGGGCGTGACCTCGGGAGGCATCGACGGAGTGGTGACGAACACGGCTGCCCAGCCCCTGGTTGGTGCCACCGTTACGGCGGTGCACGTTCCGAGCGGAACCACGTACCAGACCACGACGCGAGCTGGAGGCGTGTTCACGATTGGGGGCATGCGTGTTGGAGGCCCGTACACGGTGACCCTCTCCCTGCTGGGCCATCGGCCAGGCACAACGGAAGGGCTCGACGTCGTGCTGGGTCAGAGCTCGCGGCTCAGCTTCGTATTGACTGAGACGGCGATCGAGCTCGAGACACTGACCGTGACGGCCGACCAGGACCTGGTCTTGAACAGCGACCGGACGGGCGCGGCCACGACGATTCCGCGCGCCGAAGTGGTAGCGCTGCCTACGGTCAAGCGGAGTGTCCGAGACCTCACGCGAATCGATCCGCGCAGCGACGGCAACTACAGCTTCGGCGGACGAAACTGGCTGTACAACAACATCACGCTGGACGGATCCTACTTCAACAATTCGTTCGGCCTCGATGACCCGGCACCCGGCGGTCAGACCGGGGTGGAGCCCGTTCCGTTCGACGCGGTAGAGCAGGTGACCGTTCAGATCGCCCCGTATGATGTTCGTCAGAGCGGATTCACGGGAGCCAGCATCAACACGGTAACCCGCAGCGGCACCAACCGTTGGAAGGTTTCCGGCTTCGCGTTCTATCGAAACCAGAGCCTGCTCGGCAACAAGGTGAGCGGCCAGGAGGTGATCGCCAATCCGGACCTGAGCGTCGGGCAATACGGCTTCAGCGTGGGTGGCCCGATCATCCAGGACAAGCTGTTCTTCTTCTTCAGCGGCGAGCTGACGCAGCGGGATGACCCGGGCAGTGACTTCGTCCCCAACCAGGGAGGGGCGGTCGACTTCGGAGAGTCCAGGGTGGAGCAATCCGTTCTGGACCAGATCTCGGACCGCATGGCGACCGAGTACAACTTCGACACGGGCCCGTATGCCGGGTTCCTGCACGAGACGAACAGCAACAAGGCGCTGCTGAAGGTGGACTGGAACGTGAGCTCGAATCACAACCTCATGTTCCGTTACAACCGGCTGGATGCCGAGCGCGACCTGCCGCCCCACCCGTTCGTGATCAGCATCTTCGACTCGGGGCGCGGACCCAACAACACGAGCCTGCCGTCACAGAACTCGGGCTACCAGATCAACAACGAGATCAACTCGTACGCGTTCGAGTGGAACGCGCGGGCCAACGAGGGCAAGTGGGCCAACCGGTTCTTCGCGAGCTACAACCGGTTCCGCGATTTCCGGAACGCGTTCGCCGAGCCCTTCCCGACCATCGAGATCGGAGAAGACGGCGTGACGTATACGACCGTCGGCCACGAGCCGTTCTCGATCGAGAACAACCTCGACACGGACGTGCTCCAGCTCACGAACGACTTCACGCTGTTCACGGGCCGGCACAGCCTGACGTTCGGGGCCAACTACGAGAACTTCAAGTTCTTCAACTCGTTCAACCTGTTCCGACATGGCACGTTCGGATTCGCGCCTCCGGGCAGGTTCGACACACTGCAGGACTTCTTCGACGCCACCGATCCGACTAACCCGAACCAGATCCAGTTCCGGGACTTCATCGGGACCGGCGAGTTCAAGGGCGAGAAGTTCGACCTCGGGCAGCTGGGCATCTACGTGCAGGATCAGTTCGTGGTCAGCTCCAGGTTGACGCTGTCCGCGGGTGTGCGGGTGGACTTCCCGATGTACAACACGGATCCGGTGGACAACCCGTTCTCGAGGAGCCTGGCGTCCATTAACGGGGAAGGCGAGAGCGTAGTGGTCGACCAGAGTCAGCTCGCGGGCACGCAAGCGCTGTGGTCGCCCCGCATCGGCTTCAACTGGGACGTCACCGGCGACCGCTCCACGCAGCTCCGCGGCGGTACCGGTATCTTCACCGGCCGTCTGCCTTTCGTGTGGGTCGGAAACGTGTTCTCGAATCCGAGCTTCAACCCCAACATCTATCACCCGGCAACGAATCCCGGCGTGACGCCGGTCGTCACGAGCGGGCCGCGCGAGGGTAGTGGAGGAGAGAACTTCACGCTGCAGCAGTCGTTCGACGGCATCGCGGCGATGGACCCCGACTTCAAATGGCCGCAGATGTGGACGTCAAATATTGCGATCGACCAGCGGCTTCCGTGGGACATGGTAGGAACTTTCGAGTTCATCTACTCGAAGGACATCAATGCCATCCACATGGAGAACATGGACATCCCGGCTCCGGTGGGAACTCTGGCCGACGGGAGACCCAACTACGCTCTGAACCGAAACAACGGGGCGGACCCCTTCAGCTCCACGTCGATCTACGTGCTGAGCAACAACGACGAGGGTCGCAACTACAACATCACGCTGCAACTTCGGAAGGCGTGGGAAAACGGCCTCGGGCTGGGACTGTCGTACGCCTACCTGGACGCCACCAACACTCTGAAGTCGACGGAGATCGCCAGCGTGTTGTGGAGCGGCCAGCCGACGACCGGGAATCCGAACCTACCGATTGCCTCGCCGTCCGAGTTCGGTCAGCGACACCGTATCGTCGCGACGGGGACGTACTCGGAGAGGTGGAGCGATCTACTCAGGACCAGCTTCGGCCTGTTCTGGGAGGTGGCCGAAGGCAACTCGTTCGCCGGAGGCGGCGGGAACCGCTACTCCCACATCTACTCGGGTGACGTGAACGGGGACGGTGCGACCAACGACATGATCTACATCCCCGAGGGACCGGGCGACATCAACCTGGCGGATCCCGCCCAGTGGACGGCGCTCAACGCGTTCATCGAGCAGGACCCGTACCTGAGCAAGAACCGCGGGAAGATCGCCGAACGTTTCGGACTGCTGAACCCGTGGTACACGGACCTGTCGCTCCGGATTCTGCAGGACTTCATCTTCGGCAGCGGCGACACGGACAACGTCCTCCAGGTCAGCATCGACTTCGAGAACATGCTGAACATGTTCAGCTCGAGCTGGGGTGTGCGCCAGGTCGCCAACTCGGCAGCGACAAACCCGCTGGCGTGCACGACGTTCCCGTGCACTATCGACGGGGCCGGGCGGCCGGAGCTCTCGTTCAACGGTGTGCAGAACACGTTCGTCGATGACCTGAGCGAGTTCTCGCGCTGGCGGATTCAGTTCGGCATCCGGTACTTCATGGACTGATTCACTGCCGGTGGGGCGTCTCGCGACGCCAGGTTTCACTTCTTCCCGGGCCGCTCGCGCATGCGGGCGGCCCGTCTCTTTTTGCGACGAATCTAGAACAGGTAGCCCAGGTCGATCTCGAGGCGCACCGCATCGGCGTCGCTGCCGGCGGTCACCATCAGCCTGGCGAACCCGATCCGGGAGTTGATGCCGACGCCGGCGCCGAACCCGGTGATGAAGTCGCTCGAGTCGAAGCGCCATTCCTCGGGAAGCGCCGCCGTGTTCCAGCGCCCGAGCGCGAACAGGTTGGGCACGACCTCCCACTGGAGCCCGACGTCCAGCATCTGCAGGTGGCGCCCCCGGCTCTCCATGACCCGCTGGCCCGCGAACGAGAACTGGCGATCCGGATACAGGTAGAACGAGTTTACACCACCGACGAAGAACAGGTACTGCGAAGGCAGGTCGGCGCCGTCGGACGTGCCCAGGGTCACGCGCCCGCGCAGCGAGACCGCCCGCGAGACGGGAACGGAGGCGTCCACATCCAGCACGTGGTGCGAGAACCCTCCTCCGTCTTCCGCCAGCGCACCGTCCCCCCATTCGGTCTTGCCGAGGACCCGCACGCCGGAGCGCGGAAATGCCAGCCGGTCCCTGGTGTCCACCTTCACCACACCGGACAGGGTGAAGTACGTCCTGTCCTCACCGTTCCAATCCGGGACCTGGGCGGCCTCGTCCGATTCGACCCCTTCGAACTTGATCACGGCCCCCACGGCGGTGGAGTAGCCGATGCCGAGGCCGAGGAATCCTAGGATTTGCCCCACCTTCACGCGTGGCTCGGTGACCCGGTCGCCGTCCACGTACAGGTCGAACGGGCTTCGCTTGTACTCGGCCTTCAGGGCGAACAGGGGCGACACGCCCCAGCCCAGCCGTTTCTGGTACTCCGCCGAGACTCTCGTCTGCTCCCCGAGCCTCAGGTCGGCGAGCAGGGTCGAGCCTCGCAACAGGAGGTTGCGCACCGCCGCCGTCGCCAGGATCGAGGCCTTGTACCGTCCTTCGTAGCGGTAGCTTCCACCCACCCAGTTGCGGCCCTCGTCCTTGACCCCGACCGTGAGGACCCGCTCGGCGTCGTCGGACGACCCGCCCGGAGCACGATCCAGCCGGTACGATACGCGCTGGAAGAGCCCGGTATCGTAGACGCGTGACACCGCTGCGTTTACGCCCCGCACGTCGAGATCCGCGGGCGCCTCGAGCCCGAGGCTCCTGCGCACGGTTGCCTCCGACGAACGCTCGATTCCCGCGACGCGGATTTCGCGGACGTGAACGACCTCGAGGAGTGAGTTTTCGTCGACCTCGTCACCCGCATCGCCGGGTGCTGCGAGGCCCATCTCCCCCAACCTCGCGAGGGCCGATTCCGCCGCAGCTCGACCCCGGGCGATGATCTCCTCCGCGGCGGCGAAATCGGCTGAAGCTATTCCCTGGATGTCGGGCAAGATCATCACATCGCACAGCAAGGCGTCCACGTCGCGCCGCTCGACCGTGCGGAACGCAATCGTCTGGCTCAGGATATCGACCAGGCTCTGAAGGCTGTCGGCCGTGGCCAGCGGCTTGGTCACGTCGCTGCAGATGACGATGTCGGCTCCCAGCGCCAGGACCTCGGGCGTCGGCAGGTTGCGGACGATCCCGCCGTCGATCAGGTACCTGCCGTCGATCTCCACCGGGGCGAACACGCTGGGAATCGCGAGGCTGGCGCGGATCGCGTCCGGTAGGAAGCCGTAGTCGAGCACGACCGCCTCGCCCGTCTCGGCGTCGGTGGCCACGGCGGCAAACGGGATCGGGAGGTCGCGAAAGTCCTGAATCGGGTGCACGCGCCACGTGAGTCCGGTCAGAAGCTGGGTGATCCGTTGCCCCTGGATGATGCCGCTGGGCAGGCGGGGCTTTCCGTTCACGATCGGCAGGCCGAACACGGTGCGGCCCTGCTCCACCTTGCGTTCGATCGGAAGGTTCCGCCGATCGGGGGCGTCATCGAACACCCGGTCCCAGTCGACGTGGGCCGCCACGTCCCGCAGCTCGTCGGTCGATAGCCCGGCCGCGTACAACCCGCCGACCACGCTCCCCATGCTCGTGCCCGCGACGGCGTCCACCCGAATCCCGGCCTCCTCCAGCACCTGGATCACACCCACGTGGGCGAATCCGCGGGCGGAACCGCCACTCAGGGCGAGACCGATGCGAGGGCGCCTGGCGTCGTCGGAGGTGGCGGACGTGGAATCGGGCTGCTGGGACTTCGCGGGCGGCGCGAGGAGCAGCAGTGCGCCGGCCGCCGCCGCGGCCAGTGGCGTGATGCGGTTCATGGAGCCCCTACGGGAGATCAGGGTTGAGGAGCAGGCACCGTTGCCGACCTCGAGCCGGCCGGGATCACGCGGGTCGGTGGTGGCAGCGGGCGGATCCCCGGGGGCACGGCCCCCGGGGGCGGGTACGTCGGAGTCGAGGCCGCTCCGCTCGCCGGGACGCCACCCGCGGGCGCATCCGGGTCATCCGGATCCACCGGAATGAAGATCGGCACAGCGACCGGGTAGAGGATGCCGGACCGGTAGCCACCACGGTACGGATCGTCCCTTCCGTATGCGCTCCCGCTGGTAGCGCCCACGGCCACGGTCGTGACCAGGACATCGGGCTTGAGGCCGAGCGCCACGATCGTCTCGTACGACACGCAGCCGCACATGTACAGGCCCCGCTCCTCCTGGAGCTCGTTGAGCGCCTTGATCGTGCCGTCGTCCAAACGGCCCGTCCACCCGACGCCCAGGTAGCCATCCTCGCGAAGCGCCCGCTGCACCGCCTTGATTTCCTTGTGCGTGAGATCGTAGACGGCCTGGCGGTACCGCGCGCCGCTGACCGGATCCACCGTCTCGACGACGCGGATGTCGCCGTCCGAGGAGCGCTGGGCGTGTGCGGGCTGTGGTGCGGAGAGCGCGACCGCCGCGGCGAACGCCGCGATTCCGGCTCGAACACCGGAAATAGGGCCAAACCACTTCACGAGTGTACCCGCCTTTCAGCCTCTGAACCCGTTCTCCACAATGGTATTACAATAACAGAGCGGGGTGGTTTCCGCAGAAAGCAAAGAGCCCCGGCGCCTAAGCACCGGGGCTCTTCCAGCTGAGAGGGCGAGGCCACACCCGTCACATCGTCATCCACCCATCAGCCCCACAGCGTCATCCCGCTCGCCGCCCTCAGGTTACCTGTGCTCGGACCTCAGTCCGCCGCCAGCGTCAGCGGCGAGCCCAGGCGCACGGCCAGCGCCACGCGTGCCGAGGCCGGTCCGGCCGGGGCGCCGTCGATCCGGGCCAGGATCTCGGCCTTCTCTTCGGCCGTGATCCACTCGGAATCCGCCAGTTCCACAGCTTCGCGGACGAACTCGCGCTTCTTGCCCGCGTAGCCTTCTGCGATCGCTACGAAAGCCGCGTCCACGTACGCGTTCGCCGCCGTGTAGTCGTCTCCGGTGGCCTCGGCGACCTGGGCCGCGTCCTCCATGGAACGACGCGCGTCAACGAACTCGCCCGCGTGGAAGTACAGGACCGCGGCCCGGCTGTAGCCGAAGAACTGCCCGGCGGCGTTTCGGGGGAGATTGTCCGCAGCCTGCTTGTGCAGGTCCCCCGCCAGCTCCCAGAACTGCGGGAACTCGTACAGCGTGATCGCCGTCTGGTGCAGATCCGATTGCAGTACCGCCACCTCGATCGCCGGCAGCTCGTACGACGGCCGATCCTGCGCCACCGCCGGAGCCGCAATGGCGAGGGTCGCCACAGACGCTGCCACCGCCCTGAGAAGTGTCATCTTCATCATCGTCATCCTCCCATTCCTCTCAACCCCATCCACACTCGCGTCCGGCTCCCTGCCGGCCCTGCCCTTCCGGTGTAGGATGAATGCAACGCGTGTGCCAGCACCGTCTTTCACCCACAAAGCATTCTTTCACAACGTGTTACGTGGCTTGTGGCGCTCGCAGTTCGGCGGCTCCAATGTTCCGGCAGCGGGATCGGCTGTATCGATTCCGAACACTTTCGGACGTCACACTGGCCGTTAGTTTCCTGCCCGGACGTTCGACCGTTCACCGGGAGCCTCGAGGGCATGGAGTTGGACATGAGACGCATCGTCAGTCTGGGTGCCGTGCTGGGTGTGCTGGGAACCGCAGCGTGCCTGAAAGCACAAGACGCCGACCCCGACTGGCAGGATCCGTACGACTCCGGCGGCCCCCTGATCGTGGAGCAGGCGGCCTACGACGTTTCATACTACGACCTGGCTCTCACGGTCGATCCGTCCGACAGCACGATCGCCGGCAGCCTGCACATGTACGCGCGCATGGTGGCGCCGACGGAGGTGGTCGCCCTGGACCTCGACACACTTCTGGCGGTCGAATCGGTGTCGCTCACCGACCTGGAGTCGGCTGCGCCGCTGCCTTTCCGACGATCCGGCAGCCGGGTGTTCGTCGAGCTTCCGTATACGAAGCAGCCGGGAGATCCACTCTCGCTCACGGTCGGGTACGGGGGACGACCCCGCGTGGCCCCGAGGCCACCGTGGGACGGCGGAGTGCAGTGGGCCGTGACCCCCTCCGGCCAACCGTGGATCGCCACGTCGAACCAGATGATCGGGGCCGACGTCTGGTGGCCGAACAAGGACCACGTGTCGGACAAGCCGGATTCCATGCGAATCCGTGTCACGGTGCCGGATCCGCTGGTCGTGGCGGCGAACGGCCGCCTGGAGCGCACGACCGACAACGGGGACGGTACCTGGACGCACGACTGGTTCGTCTCCACGCCGATCTCGAACTACAACGTCGCCCTGAACATCGCGCCTTACGAGGTGCTCGAGGAGGAGTACCGGAGCGTGACGGGCGAGACTTTTCCCGTGATCTTCTGGGTCCTGCCGGAGAACGTGGACGACGGCCGGGCGCTCATGCCGGAGATCCTGGCGCACCTGCGCTGGTTCGAGAAGACATTGGGGCCGTACCCCTTCCGGGCCGACAAGTACGGCGTCGCGCAGACCCCCTACCTGGGCATGGAGCACCAGTCGATCATCGCCTACGGCGCGAACTTCGACAACGGCGCGATGACTGGCGGAGAGGACTGGGGATTCGATGCCCTGCATCACCACGAGCTGTCACACGAGTGGTGGGGCAACCTGGTCACGAACGCCGACTGGAAGGACATGTGGGTCCACGAAGGCTTCGGTACCTACATGCAGGCCCTGTGGCTCGAGGATACGCAGGGAACCGAGCGCTATCACGAGTACATGGCCAGCGTTCGGCCACGAATCGGCAACGCGCAGCCCACGGCGCCCCGCCACTCTCTCTCGGCGCAGGAGGTGTACGGAAGCGACATCTACTTCAAGGGCGCCTGGGTTCTGCACACGCTGCGCTATCTGCTGGGCGAGGATGCAGTGCGCGAGGCGCTTCGCCGCATGGCCTATCCTACGGAATCCGCGGCCCTCGAGACCGATGGATCACAGGTTCGCTTCGCCTCTACAGCCGATGTGGTCAGCGTGTTCGACGAAGTATCGGGACGGGACCTCGACTGGCTGTTCGAGGCCTACCTGCGGGAGGCCGAGCTTCCGGTGCTGCTGGTGAAGATCGAGCACGGCGAGGCGGAGCGAACCATGGAGCTGCGCTGGCAGGTGCCGGGCGACCTGCCGTTCCCCATGCCGGTGGAGGTGCTTCTCGGCGAGCGGACGGCGCGCGTGGATATGACGGACGGAACCGGAGAGCTTCAGGTGCCGGCCGGCGTCGAGCCGGTCATCGACCCGGGGAACTGGGTTCTGCGCGCCGCGATCAGGTGACCGTGTTGGCGCCCTCGTAGACGCGGTAACCTGCCTCGTCCATCACGGCCATGCGGGGAACGTTCTCGCCGATGTTCCACGCGCAGCCGAACTCGCCGTCCCGGCTCATGGCCACGAACTTCTCGCCCGGCCGGTAGTCGATCCCGACGGCCGCGTATCTGCGGTCGATCTCGCGCAGGGCGTCCTCGCAGGCCTCCTGCGGCGATCGTCCCTCCCGCATGCGGGACACGATGTAGAACGACGAGCAGGCCTTGATCACGTCTTCGCCCCGCCCGGTCGCCCCGGCCGCACCCACTTCGTTGTCCACGTACAGCCCGGCTCCGATGATCGGTGAGTCGCCGACCCGGCCAGGGACCTTCCAGGACATCCCGCTCGTGCTCGTGATTCCCGCCACGTTGCCGCGCGCGTCCACCGCCAGGACGTTCACGGTACCGTGCGTGGCTTCTACCGGCTGGCGCAGGAACGAGTCCATGTCGGTGCGCACGTCCGCGCTGCCGATGGGCTCACCGTCCTGCCAGCCCTGCAGGTGCTCCGAAGGACCCCAGTCGTCGCTATCCGAGTGACTCTCCCTCCACCGGAGCCACGCCCGTCGGGACCTCTCCGTCACCAGGTCCTCTTCCTGAAACCCGAAGGAAAGGGCAAACTGCTTGGCCCCTTCGCTCACGAGCATCACGTGATCCGTGCGCTCCATCACCAGGCGCGCCACCGACGACGGGTGCGCGATGTTCTCGATCGCCCCCACGGCGCCTGCGTTGTAGGTGCGTCCGTCCATGATCGACGCGTCCAGCTGCACCACGCCGTCCTCGTTCGGGAGGCCGCCGTACCCGACGCTCACGTCCTCGGGATCCAGCTCGATCACGTTCGTAGCCTTCTCGACCGCGTCGAGGGCGGACCCGCCGGCTGCCAGGGCCTCCCACACCTCCTCGAGCGCCGCCTGACCCGTGGGGTTCGGGTGACTGGTGATGATCATTGGAGTCGTGCCGACGGAAGCCACCCGGCGACCGCTGAAGCTGGCGGCTTTCAGGCCCAGCGAACGGGTGAGCAGCGCGCCGGTGGTGAGTCCGACACTCTGTCCGAAGAAGCGGCGACGCGAAATGGGGAGGATCATGAGTATCTCCTGGGCGGTAGCCGGCAGCGTGAGATCCGCGTTGAAGCTCTGTTGTTGGCGGGCGGTAAAGTAATGCTGCGTCGCTTTGGACGCCCCCGTGCCGCGCAGTGTACCGGCGATTGCCCATTGCGGCTACATGTAGCTACATTATACGAATGAAGGTCGTGGGAATACGAGAATTGAAGAATCGCTTGAGCGAGTACATCCGCCTCGTGCGAAACGGTGAACGCGTCCTCGTCACCGATCGCGGCGTGATTGTGGCCGAAATCAGGCAGCCCGGGACATCGGACGAGGATGACCCTTATCCTCTTCTAACTGCCGCCGCCCGGGAAGGAAGAGTCAGGTTGGGGGCGCCGAATCGCCCGGACTTGTATCCCAAGCTCGGTAAGATCCTGCCGGACGGAACCGCCCTTCGGTGGTTGGACGAATCTCGGGGTGACCGGTGATCCTGTATGCCGAGTCCAGCGCTGTCCTGACATGGGTGCTCTCTCAGGAGCGCGAGTCGGAGATCGAGAGCGCGCTGGCGGAAGCCGAACTCATCATGTCCTCGGATCTGACGATGCTGGAGTGCGAACGCGTTCTGGTCCGCGGCAATGCGGTGGGCGAGTTGTCGGAGGCGGAGCTGACCAGGCGGCAGGTGATCCTCCGCACGGCCGGTCAGCATTGGATGCTGCTGGGCTTTGATCCGTCGGTTATCGAGCGCGCTCAGCGCCCGTTCCCCAGCGAGCCGATTCGCACCCTCGACGCCTTGCACCTGGCGTTCGCGCTGGAGGCCAGACGGATTGTCGGCGATGTGCGTGTCCTGAGTATGAACACACGAATCCGAAAGACCGCGCGGGAACTGGGAGTAGAGGTCCTGCCCTAGAGGCAGAGCCAGTATCGGATCAGTCCGCCTGATCCGCGGCCAGGTGGCAGGCCACCCGGTGAGCCGACCTGACTTCCTTCAACGGCGGCTCCACGCTACGACACACGTCCTGCACGACCGGACATCTCCCCGCAAGCGCGCATCCAACCACCGGATGCCCGGAATGTCCAAGATCGGCCCTCAGCCGCACCCGGTCCCGGTGGAAGGCCGGATCCACACTCGGTACCGCGGACAGGAGCGCCTGGGTGTACGGATGCAGCGGGTGGGCGATCAGATGGCGTGTGGGAGCCGACTCGACGATCCGTCCTTCGTACATGACCGCGATCCGGTCGGCCACACGCTCTACGACGGCCAGGTCGTGGGAGATGAAGATCATCGAGAAGCGGCTCTCCCGTTTCAGGTTCAGCAGCAGGTTCAGGATCTGCGCCTGTACCGATACATCGAGGGCCGAGACTGGCTCATCGGCCACGAGGAGGTCCGGGTCGGTGGCCAGCGCGCGGGCGATGGCCACGCGTTGCCGCTGGCCGCCGCTCATCTCGTGCGGGTACCGGGAGGCGAAGTGGGGCTCGATCCCTACCAGGGTCAGCAACTCCGTCACCCGCCCGCTGACGTCATGACCCGGCGAACCGCCCTGCGCTCGGAGCGGCTCGGCCACGATGCGACCGATCTGCATCCGCGGATTGAGCGAGGAGTACGGATCCTGAAACACCACCCCGAGGCGTCTTCGGCGCCTCCGCAGAGTCCTTCCGCGGAGGGCCAGGAAGTCGCTGCCCTCCAGTTCCACCTCGCCGCTGGAGGGCTCGATCAGGCGGAGAACGCACCGCCCCAGGGTCGTCTTGCCGCTGCCCGATTCTCCTACGATTCCGAGCACTTCTCCACGGTGAAGATCCAGGTCCACTCCGGCCACCGCCTCCAGCCGGCCGGAGGGTCCGGACCAGCCCCGGCCGATCTTGAAGCGCTTGCGGAGTCCGCGCACCGAAAGGACGGGCTGGTCGCTCATGGGGCGTGCTCCACCCGGTAGCAGGCGCACAGACGGTCGCCCACGTCCTCGAGCGGCGGGGGCGCGGTGAAGCAGCTCTCGTCCGCCTCCGGACATCGCGGGCGGAACGAGCAACCCTCGGGGAGCTCGGCCAGATCGGGCACCGTTCCGGGGATCCCGCCGAGCGGCTGATCGGCTCCCGCCCCGAGATGTGGAATCGCCGCCATGAGCCCGCGGGTGTACGGATGACGCGGCTCCCGGGAGATCGCCGTCCAGTGTCCGATTTCCACGATCCGACCCGCGTACATCACCATGATCCGGTCGGCCATGTCCGTCACCATCGCCAGGTCGTGCGAAATCAGCAGGATCGCCATCCCGAACTCGCCCTGGATGTACTTCAACAGGTCGCAGATCTCCGACTGGACGGTCGCATCCAGGGCCGTCGTGGGCTCGTCGGCGATCAGGAGCTTGGGCCGGCCGGCGACCGCGACCGCGATCTGGGCCCGCTGACGCATCCCGCCTGAAAGCTCGAACGGGTAGGTCCGCGCCTTCTTCTCGGGCTCATGGAAGCCGAGATCCCCCAGCAGGTGAACCGCTTCACGCCACGCTTCGGCCCTTCCCAGGCCGCGGTGCAGGCGGATGACGTCGGCGATCTGGTCCCCGATCCGGTACACGGGATTCAGGCTGGCCGCCGGGTCCTGGAACACCATCCCGATCTCGCCGCCGCGCACCCGGCGCTTCTCGGCCTTGCTCAGCCGGAGAATGTCTTGCCCTTCGAATTCGACCTCTCCGGCCACGATGTGTCCTGGAAACGGCACGAGATCGAGGATGGACAGGGCCACCATGCTCTTTCCGCTCCCCGTTTCGCCGACCAGGCCGAGGGTCTCTCCACGCGCCACGGAAAACGACACGCCGTTCACGGGCCACAGCTCGCCTTCGTCTGCCACGAAACGGGTGCTCAGGCCGTGGAGGGATAAGAGCATCACACGTACTTCTGGTCTACGGCCTTCGGGTCGAGCGCGTCGCGCAGACCGTCGGCCACGAGGCTGAAGGCGATCAGGATGATGGTGAGCAGCGCACCAGGGAAGAACGAGATCCACCAGGCGCTCGCCAGCGTGTCCTTACCGGCCGCCACCATGTTGCCCCAGGACGGGGTCGGCGGACTGATTCCGAGGCCGAGAAACGACAGGCCGGCTTCGGCCCCGATCATTCCCGCCACGGCCAGCGCCCCCGTGACGAGGACCGGGGACAGGGCCCCGGGGATCAGGTGGCGGAGGATGATCTCGTACGCCGGGAGTCCCATGGCCCGTGCCGCCTGGACGTAGTCGCGCTCCCTGAGAGACAGGATCTCGCCGCGAATGAACCGCGCGGTCGCCGGCCACGCCGTGAGAGCGAGGATCAGGATGAGGACCGGGACGCTGGCCTCGAACACGCCGACCAGCAGGAGCATGAGGTAGAACGCCGGAAACGCGATCCACACGTCGACGATGCGCATCATGACACCATCCACCATGCCGCCGAAGTAGCCGGCAACGGCCCCGTACAGGCTGCCGATCGACGTGGCCAGCAGCATGGCTAGGATCCCCACGGAAAGAGAAACGCGCGCTCCGAACAGCGCACGGCTGAACAGGTCGCGACCGAATTGGTCCGTGCCAAACGGATGGGCCCAGGAAGGCGGCTGAAAGCGCGTGGCCATCACGTCGCGAATGGCGATCGGATCGTGCGGCGCCAGGATCGGGGCCAGAATCGCCGCCAGGATGAAGATCGCGATCACGTAGACGGACCACAGGGCGAGCCGATTCTCACGGAATCGCCTGACGGCCATCGCCCAGGGACCGCGAGGCCTCATCATCTTCTCAGCTTCGCGTGGCATCGAACGATACCCTGGGATCGACGGCGGCGTAGCCCACGTCGGCAAGGAGATTTCCGAGCACCGTGAGTACGGCAGCCACCATGGTGGTGGCCAGGATCACGGGATAGTCGCGACCAACCACGGCATCCACCGTGAGGCGCCCCATTCCGGGCCACGCGAAGATCGTCTCCACGATGGTGGCAGCCCCGAGCATGAGCGGAAGGCTCATGCCGTAGATCGTGATGATGGGAATCATCGCGTTCCGCAGGGCGTGCCGCCGAACGACCGTCCAGCCCCGGAATCCCCGGGCCCGGGCTGCCATGATGTAGTCCTCGCTCAGGACATCCAGCAGTCGCCCACGCATGTACCTGGCGGTGGCCGCGGCGCCCGCCACTCCCAAGACAGTAACGGGAAGCACGAGGTGCCACAGGCGGTCGAGCAGCTTCCCGAGGGTGCTCAGCTCCGCGTAGTCGAGCGATGTGGCCTGCGAGGTCGGAAACCAGCCCAGGTGCACCGAAAACAGGAGGATGAGCATCAGGGCCAGCCAGAATCCGGGCATCGCGTACAGGGTCAGGGAGCCCAGGGTGACCGCCCGGTCGATCTTCGTACCTCTCTTCACCGCGGACACCACACCCAGCGTGATTCCGAGAAGAGCGTCCACCAGCAGGGCGGCCAGGATGAGAAGCAGGGTGTAGGGCACGGTCCTGGCGAGAATGTCCCTGACCGGCCTGTGCAGAAGGAAAGACTCGCCGAAGTCCCCGCGAGCCGTGTTCGCGAGCCACGTCACGTACTGGACGTGAATGGGCTGATCCAGCCCCCGGCTGTGCCGCACCTGTTCGATGACCGCGGGATCCACCTGGCGGCCCGGCTGCAGGTACATGTCCACCGGATCGCCCGGTGCCAGATGCGAGAAGAAAAACGTCGCCGTCACGATCCCGAGGATCAGTGGTACCGACAGCAGCAGACGTCTGACGATGTAGGCTAGCATGCAGTCCCTGGATTCATGGGCTCTGCGTAAGCTAGGCGGCGTGTGGAGGTTCGTCTATCGGTGAGGACGGTTGAAGACTGGGAACGAAGGCGTGCGTCCCTACCGGGGCTATCTGACTCGAATCTCGCGATCCCGGGACCCGAGCATGTCTCCCAGGAGCACTGCGACCTCGAGAAGGACCAGGAGGATTCCGCCGAGCAGCACCAGGTGCAGGAAGGGATCGACGGCGTCCATCAAGTATCCGTATTGCACGATATTCAGTTGGGTCATGACCGCCTCCCGAGGTATGCAGCGGGCCGCCGAGCGACGGCCCGCCTGTAACGAGCGTCAGCGATCGGTTGTGTCAGCCCCCGCCGGCATTCCGGGGAGTCCTTTGACTATCCAGATTTCGCCCTTGTTGAGCCCGGCGTCGATCACGAATCGCGAGCCGTCAGGGTGAAACCGCAGGTGTGTTTGGCGTCCCTCGGGAAGATCGACGAGCTTCTCGATGGGACCCCCTTCTACGGACACTTTCATCACAGCGCCGTCGAGCGTGAAGAGCAGGTGCGTGCCGTCGGCCGTCCACTGGGCGCCTCTCCCTGTCGGCTTCCAGCACGGCGAGTGTCTTTCCGTCGGGGGAGAGACGCGGCGTTCCAGGAAACGCGGCCGGAGCGATGAGTCGCCTGGAGTCGTCGTACACGCCGAGCTCATAGAGCCCGAGCTTCGACAGATCCTCCAGGTGATTCCGAAGGTCCTCGCCCCAGCCTTCGGCAGGCGCGATGGAGTACATGTGGCGGCCGTCGGGTGAAACCTGGAAGTGCATGCCCGCCTGATTCGCGTCGGGTGAAGGATTCGCGACCGTGAACTCGCCGGTTTCGAGGTCCAGACGCTCCACCCGCGCTTTGTCACCTCGGGGTTCCGAGTAAACCAGCACGCCCCGGCTGTCCGGTGTCCAGCCGATCGGGCCGATCTGGAGGTCGTGTTTGAACACCCGAACGTCATCGCCGCCCACCGCACGGACCACGAGTTCGTAATGATCGCTATCGTCGCCTCCCCGGTATACGGCATACGCCAGGTAGAGTCCGTCCGGCGAGAACTCACCGTTGTAACTCCGACCGTCGTTCGCCGCCTGGACGGGACCCGGTGGCGCGAGGTATCCCCCGTTTTCCGTGTCGATCGCCCCGGTGTACACGTGCGGCTGCTCTACCTCGACCCCGTAAAACGCAGCGTCGCGCGACATGCCCAGCGGGACGGCGTTCCAGATGTCCGCACGGAGCAGTCGCGGTTCACCTGGCTCCAGGCCGGAGCCAAGAGGAAGCGTCCAGATTCCACTGGTCGCACCTCGATCACTGAGGAAGAGCAGTCCGGATCCGTCTGGCAGCCAGCCCATGAGGCGGTCGCTGGCCCTTCCCTCCAGCAGCGGACGGATCTCCGCCGTGTTCACGTTCAGGAGGTACAGGTCGCGATCCCCATCCGGCATCCCGCGATCGTACGCCAGGTGCTGACCGTCCGGAGAGAATCCATACAGAGGGCCCGCAGCGGCTCCCGGTGGCACGTCGCCTTCTTCGATGATCGGCTCGATGGCTCCGTCCGACACGCGCAGCCGGCAGAAACACCCGTTCTCGTCGTCCCACAACACTACGAGCAGGTGCTTGCCGTCGGGGAACCAGCCCCGAAGCTGCAACCACGAGTATTCGCCAGCTGGTACGATAATCTGTGGTTCTCCCCCGCCCGACGGCACCAGGCGAAGGCTCAGTCCGACTTCCGAGGCCGCACCCGGGCGCCACGTTCGCCACACGTACGCGATTTCGTCCCCGTCGGGAGAGTAGAACGCGCGATGGGACCAGCTCGGGTCTTCTGTAAGATCCCCGGATCTCAGGCCCAGAGTCCGACGTTCCCTGGTCACGAGATCGATGATGCCGAGATCCCATTCGAACCACCCCTGGGTGAGGTACCGACCGTCGGGTGACGGGCGTGTCATGCCGAACGCCACCTCCGTGCCCGACCAGACCCGTTGCACGGTGACTCCGTCGTCCCCGACCTCCTGCTGGGCCAGCGCCAGGTCAACTTCGAATGACCCGAGCAGTAGCGCCGCGATCGCCATTACCATCCGATGGGCTTTCATGCCTTGCCTCCTGGTGGTGGACCGCCAGAATGATCTGGCTTCCCGTAGTCGGCGATCTTGCGTATCACGTGCTGTGCCCGAGTAACGTCAAAGCACATAAAAGATTGTCACACAACGATATCAGCGAGTCGTGAAGTGTTCCGCGGATCGGCGACTCTGCAACCTGGCGTTACAACACCGATCCGATCGCGTTACACAGTGCGAGTCGGCGGGACTGTTCCGTTCGCGGCAGGAAGACGCACTTCTACGCACGTGCCTCCCCCTTCCGCGTCCCTGACAGTCAGCTCTCCCCGGTGTGCCTCGACGATTCGGCGTGAGATCGTCAGGCCCAGCCCGGTGCCAGCCTCCTTGGTCGAGAAGAGCGGCTCGAAGATCCTGTCCCGGGCATGCTCCGGGATTCCGGGGCCGTCATCCTCCACGCGGATGCACACCGAGTCTCCATCTCTGCAGGCTCCAATGGTGGCGACACCTCCGTGCGGAAGGGCTTCCGCGGCGTTGAGCAGCAGGTTGAGGAACAGCTGCTCGAGTCCGGCTGAGTCGCCCAACACCGGGAGTTCGGAGTCCCCCCCGTTTACGTCCAGAGTGGAATCGCCCTGGGAAAAGGCGGGGGCGGCTGAGTGGGCAGCCGCTTCGATGGGCCTTCGAACGTCGAGCACCCGGTCTCCATCGCCCTGGCGCACGATGGACAGGGCGTCTCCCACCGTGGCGTCGAGGCGGTCGATTTCTTCCAGGGCTCGCCGCAGCGGAATCGTCCGTGAAGGATCGTCACCCAATTTCTCCTCCAGGCTCTGGAGGTCGATTTTCACGGCCGTAAGCGGGTTCCGCACTTCGTGCGCAAGGGATGCCGCGAATTCCCCGACCGCCGCCAGCGACTCGCGGCTGGCCTGTTCCCGCAGTGTCCGCTGAAGGCTGTCGGTCATGTCGTTGAACGCGTCGGCGACCCGGCCAATCTCGTCCTCGTCTGCATACTCAATCCGGTGGGACAGGTCGCCGGAAGACACGGCGTCGGCACCGCGGACCAGTGCTCTCAGGGAACGCGTCATTCGAGAGGTCAGAACGATCGCCCCCAGCAGGGCGCCCAGAGCCACGGCGGCGAGGAGGTAGGCTCCATTTCGAACCGATCGGCGGAATGGGGCCACGTACGGAGTCAGAGGCGCCGCGAGCACTATCTTCAGAGGCGGATCGCCGAATGAGCGGGCAGCCGCGAGCCACTCTTCTCCTCCCCAGGTGAAGCGATCTCCCGCCAGAACGGACGCGTCGACCGGAATCGGGAGCAGCGAGGCGCCCGAAGCCGGATTGATCAGGGCCAGGACCATGCCGGCGGCCGATGCCGGGACGGCCTCCCGGGGGAGCACCAACTCACCTTCCAGACCGAATGCGATGGTCGCCGCCTCCTTCGCTACGCTTGCCAGATCCATACTCACCCGCATCAGGGGAGTGGTCGTCGGAGGCAAGCCACCCTCTTCCGGGGAAAGGGCGGATCGGTCGAACTCGAAGAGAGTTCCCTCAGGCTCAGCTCGGATGGTCACCCGCCGAATCCGCAGGTCGATCTCCGAGAGCCTCAGGGTCAGCGGGTTGCCTGATCCCCGGTCTACCGCTTCCTGTACCTCCGGCCACTCCGACACGTCGAGCAGCTTCGAGCGAAGCGGGAGCCAGTTCTGGATCAGGGCGTCCCGGGTATCATCGGCGGCATTCTCCAGGCGCTCGGACAGCACCCTCTCTCCTGATCGTGCGGCCCCGCGCAACAGCACGGTCCCGATCAGCACCAGGGGCACGATCGCCACGCCCAGCACCAGTGCCAGAATGCGAAACCGGAAGGAGAAGAAGCGGGTCACCGGCTCAGTCCGCCGGATCGCCGCCGCGACCCGGAACCAGAGGCCCCAGTCCGTAGCGCTCGATCATTCGATCCAACCGGGGCCGGGACACACCGAGTACCTCCGCCGTGCGCGACTTGTGCCCGTCCGTCGCTTCGAGCACCCGGGCCACGTGCTCGCGTTCCATCTCTTCAAGTGAAATTAGGCGCGGTGGCCCGTCGTCCACGGCGGCTCCTACGTCGATGTGCTCGGGTCGGATCACGTCACCCGTAGCCAGGACAGCGGCCCGGGTCAGCGTGTTCTCCAGCTCACGGACGTTCCCTGGCCAATCGTGCGACATCAGTGCCTCGGAAGCTTCGGGAGCCAGATGAAGCGGCCGGCTACCTGTCGCCGCGGCCGCCTTCTCGAGCAGGTGCTCGGCGAGCAGTGGCACGTCACCCATACGGTCGCGGAGCGGCGGAACGCAAATCTCTACGACTCGCAGCCGATAGTACAGGTCCTCCCGAAACTGCCCAGACGCCACCAGCTTCTCCAGGTCCCTGTGCGTGGCCGCGATGACCCGCGCGTCGGTGCGCTCAGAGCATTCCGCTCCCACGGGATAGTACTCGTGCTCCTGCAGCACCCTAAGCAGCTTGGCCTGGAATTCCGGAGGCGTATCGCCAATCTCATCCAGGAAGATCGTCCCGCGGCCCGCGATGGCGAAGCGGCCCTTCCGGTCTGACGTCGCTCCCGTGAAGGACCCTCTCACGTGCCCGAACAGTTCCGATTCCAGAAGCGTCGCGGGGAGAGACGTACAGTTCACAGCGACAAACGGCTCTTCGACCCAGGGCGAAGCGTCGTGAATCGAGCGGGCGATGAGCTCCTTGCCCGTGCCGCTGTCGCCCCGGATCACGACGTTGGTGCGGCTCGACGCGACCTGGCCGACCAGCTTGAAGATCTGCACCATCTGTGAATCCCGACCGACGAGGCGGTCAGCGGCCCCACGCTTGTCGGCATCCGCCTCGCCGGCCTTGATTCGCTTCCGCGCCTGCCGATCCTCGAACACGCGGTCCAGGACGCCCCTGAGCTGGTGCAGGTCGAGCGGCTTGACCAGGAAGTCCGCTGCTCCCTCTCGCATCGCCTCGGCGACCAGGGGCAGGTCGTTGTAGGCCGTCATCAGGATCACGTCCAGATCCGGCGCCCGCTCCCTCAGCATCTTGAGCAGGTCCAGCCCGCTCATGCCGGGCATTTTCACATCGCTGAGGACGACCTCCACGGGTCCGTCGCTCAGGACGGCGAGCGCGGACTCTGCGTCCTCTGCGAGTCGAACGCTCATGCCGTCACCCCTGAGGGCAGACTCAAGCGCGGTACGAACTCTCGGGTCGTCGTCGACGATGAGAAGCGAGCGCTTCATGGCGATTCCGATGTGCAGGTGTCGGGCCGACTGCAGACTGATCGCTAACCGTTTATCGTTGAGAATGTTAGAAAGAGACTTCCGCCATATGAAAGCTTGGTAGTGTAACGTTGTATTACAAAGAATGCACGGTTCGTTACTGCGGCAGGGCGCGGGGCGACGGAAGGTAAGACGGTGCCTGGGCGAAGGTCTGGATGACGCAGGCGGTGGAGTCGCACCGCGGGATTGCCAGTACCGCCACCGCGAGCCGGACCCCCAGCCAGAACAGCAGGGAATCTCGGACGAGGCGGCCCCGAACGATTGCAGGCGGCATGCGGACGGACTGTAGCGCTCTCATCGTACCACCCTTTATGCCGCGCTCCGGTCAAGCCCCGGTCAAGCCGCTACGGCACGACCGTCCCGTCCCTCTTCTCCCATGCCCGGCTCATCTCCCACCACAAGAGGCCGCGCTCGCGCGGGTGGTTGCCGACCTGATTCATCGTCGCCGCATCGTACAGGCGGCCGTTGACCATGGTGTAGGTCACCTTCTCGGATATGCGGATGTCTTCCAGCGGATCGCCGTCGATCACGATCAGGTCGGCCAGCTTTCCGGCCTCCAGCGACCCTATGTCGGCATCCATGCCCAGGTAGCGGGCCGGATCGATCGTGGCGGTCTTGAGCGCCTGCAACGGGGTCATGCCCCCCTGCTCGAACATCCAGATCTCCCAGTGCGCCGCCAGGCCCTCGCGCTGACCGTGGGCGCCGATGTTCACGATCACCCCCGCGTCATCCAGCTTGTCCGCCATCGCTGCGACGGTGATGTGGTTCCACTCGTCCTCCGGCGCGTGGATCGGTCGGCGCGAACGGGCATCCACGTTCCGGCGAGGCACGAACGTCAATAGGCGCTCGTTGTCCCACACGTCGGTGTGCCGGTACCAGTAGTTCTCTCCCCCGAGCCCGCCGTACGCCACCACTAGCGTGGGCGTGTAGCCGACCCGGGTCTGCGACCAGAATTGCACCACGTCGTCGTAGATCGGTCCGATCGGAAGGGCGTGCTCGATCCCGGTGTGGCCGTCCATGACCATCGACATGTTGTGCTGGTACAGCGCTCCTCCTTCCGGGACGACGCTCATCCCGAGCTCCCGGGCCGCCTCGATGATCTGCTGCCTCTGCTCCCGCCGAGGCTGGTTGTAGCTCTTCACGCTGAACGCACCCACGGCCTGCATGCGCTTCAGGTGGAACAGGGCGTCGGGCAGGCTGTCCACGATCGCCTTGAACGAGCCCGCGGCGCCGTACAGGATCGTGCCCGTCGAGTAGATCCGGGGAGCCGTGGTGAGACCGGCACGACCCATCTCGCTGGCCGCGAAGATGGTTCCAGTGTCGTTGGACGGATCGTGGATCGTGGTCACTCCGAACCCGAGGCTGGCGTAGTTGACCCAGCTCTCTTGCGGCACGATCCCGGCACGGCCCATGCCCCCGTGCCAGTGGGCGTCGATCAGGCCGGGCATGACCGTCTGCCCCGTCGCGTCGACCACGTATGCTCCGTCCGGCACCGGGACCGACCCACGCGGCCCCACGCCGGCGATCCGGTTCCCGGTAACGACCACGACACCATCCTCGATCACTTCATCGCCGTTCATGGTCAGCACCTGCCCACCGACGAAAGCCACCGTGCCATCCGGCACGTCGGTCGCCGCATCGAAGCTCAGATCGATTCCGGCGGAGGGCGCCTCCGGCAACTCCTCCGGAGCCCCTTCCAGGAAGGCGAAAGCGTCGGTGAGCTCCCGGGTGAAGAGCTGCGGTCCGAGGCTCCAGTGCAGGCTGCGGCTGTCTCCGGACCAGTGCAGGTACTCGCCGGCTTCCTTCGATACGCGGCTGACCGGCAGGGATTCGGTTTCCGGCCCGAGCTCCAGCTTTCGGCCGGTACGGACGTTGGGCGCGATGAAAGCGTGGAATCGCTCGCGCCACGCCAGCCAGCTGCCGTTCGGTGAGACGCTGAACTCCTGGGCGCGACTCGACTCCGCCTCCGTCCTCTCGTCGCTTCCATCCAGCTCGAGGCTGACGAGCTGCGTCTTTCGATCGACGTCCGACCCGGACCAGCGCTGCACGTAAATGCGGTCGGGATCACCGCCGAAATGGGGCCGGGAGCCGCTCTCCGTGACGAGCTGCGGCTCGCCACCCGCGAACGGCACCGCGTACACTCCCGTGTCCCGGGACCACATGGGTGATGTGAGCCCGCCGCCCCCGATCCGGCGGTACACCACCGTCTCGCCGTCCGGGCCGAAGGTCGGCTCGACATAGTGGCCGGGCTTCTTCGACAGGACCCTTCCGCCCCCGCCGTCCGCCGACACCGCTCGCACCGCTCCGAGTGCCTCGTCGTCCCAACTCACGTAGGCGATCCACCGCCCGTCGCGCGACCAGGTGGGATACAGCTCGAAGTGGTCGTCCTGGCGCGTCAGGCGCTGTGGACGCCCGTTCGGAAGATCCTTCACGTAGATGTGGCCGAGGGCCTGGAATACGACGCGGTCACCACGCGGTGACACCTCTACCCAACGGAGCATCTTGGGCCGGAAGGCCGCGGGGGCGACCTCTACGGTGGCCCGCACGACCTCGAGGGCCGGCAAGGTCGTGCTCACGTGGAACGGTATCTCCTCGGTCACACACCGTGCACGGCCCACGTCTCCTGCAGGTCCCGGTCGAGGTCGCCGTACACCGGCCACTCGTCGCCGGACTCCATGTCGTGCAGGAACAGCATGCTCTGGAAGCGCACGCGCCGGATGTAGGCCATGTAGCGCCCGTCCGGAGACGGCGTAGGACGGATCGCACCGCCGGGGCCGCCGAGAAACCTCTTCGTCTCGCCGGTCTCCCTGTCGAAGCGGAAGATGCTGTAGATCCCCGCGTTCGAGTCCTTGTCGTACTGGAACGTGCTCCCGGAGGTCGCGTCGCGGCTGTAGTACAGGTATTTCCCGTCCGGCGAGAAGGCCGGCTCGCCCACATCCTTCTGCTGGTCGGGGCGCTCGGTCATCTGGAGGCCGTCACCGCCCGTGCGGTGGTACAGCCAGATCTCGCCGGCCCCGAGGGAGCGAGTCGAGGTGAAGTGCTTCCGTGCGCCTATGAACTCGGAGTCCGGAGTCCAGGCCGGACTGTTCAGAAGCCGATAGCTCTCCTTGCTGACCTGCTGTGGATCCGACCCGTCGCGGTTCATGACCCAGATGTTGTCGCCGCCCGCCCGGTCGCTGGTGAATGCCACGAAACGGCCGTCCGGGCTGTAGCGAGGCTGCATGTCCCACGCGAAACCAGAGGTCAGCGCGCGGGCCTCACCACCTTCTATCGGAATGACGTACAGGTCGCCCAACAGGTCGAACACTACTTCGCGGCCGTCCGGACTCACGTCGAGGCTCATCCACGTTCCCTCGTCCGTGTCGATGGGGATCTCGAGCCGTGGTCCGGGCGGGTCGGCTACGTCCCAGCCGGCTTCTTCGGCTTCGGGATCGTCCTGGGCGATCGCGGGAGACACGAGCAGCACGGATGAGAAGGCGGCCAGGCCGACGCGCAGCGCGCGGCCCACTGAGGAGCGTGAGCGGATCATGTATGCCTCTGGCGTAGGTATTGACAGGTCGATCGCGCGCGGACTCTTCCCGCGCGCGCCAGCCCAATCTACAGGGCGATCGTCAGACCCGCCTGGACGTCTCCCTGCCAGAAGCCCCAGCCACTCAGCCCTACGCCACATCCTCCGGTTCCACACCAAAATCCGCTACCCGAGCTGAGAATCGTGCTGTACAGGTGCCCGGCGAGGCGGATGCCTATGCGCTGCGAAGGGAAGATCTTCACTCCGCCGCCGAACACCATCGAGAAGAACGTCTCGCTCGAGAGTTGCGGAGCGTCAGAGTCCAGCCTGTCTCCGACGCCGTAGTACGTGAAGCCAAGGGTCCCCGAAACGAACGGTCGCACCGTAGCCGTCGGGTTGAACCGGTACTGCCCCCCGAACTGCCAGAAATTCACCGATGTGGAGTAGATCGGTCGCTTCCCAACCCTGAACTCGTCATACACCAGCTCGGTGTCCATCCGGGTGTACGAGGCTTCGAGCTCGGTGTTGCGGTTGAGCACGAAGTCCAGCACGAGGCCGTAGTTCATGTCGTCCTTGATGCTCATGCTTCCGTTCCAGACATTGACCTCGCCGCCGAACATGTAGCCGATGAACGGCGTGATCTCGACCTTGCCCGATTGGGCGGCGGCCGGAGCGGCCAACCCGGTCAAGGCGAGCAGCGCTGCGACAATTGCTGCCGGCATGTTCCTCATCGTCCTCTTCGTCATCCTCTACACTCCTCGGCAATAGCAGCGTGCATTTCTCTGAACACGCGTTTCTGGTCAGATTCGGAGGCCGAAGATACGTTGGCCCCGATAGCGAAGCGACCCTCAGGCTCGTGAACCGAGATTGCCGAGGAAACGCCATGGCTTTCAACCCCATAGTCACCGAACTCACCACGGCGGCGACGGACGCCGTGCTGGCCGTCCTCGCCCTGGTGTGCATTCGATGGCTCGCGGCCCGGAGATCGGCCGACCCCGAGAAAGTCACGCTGTGGGTCCTGGTCCTCGCGCTCCTGGCGGTGGCCTCGGCCCTGGGGGCGGTAGCGCACGGGTTCGATCTGTCCCCGAACACCCTGTGGCTGCTGTGGCAGCCGCTCTTCCTCTCCCTCGGCCTGGTCGTCGCCCTGTTCGTGGTGGCCGCGGTGTACGACGGTTTCGGAGCGGCCGCGGCCCGCCGCCTCCTCATCCCAGCGCTGGTCGTCGGCGGTGCCTTCTACCTCCTGACGCTCGTGTTCCCGGGGACGTTCATGGTCTTCGTGCTCTACGAGGCGGTGGCCATGCTGGTGGCCCTGGCACTGTATGTCCGGCTCGCCATCCGGGACGGAGCGAAGTGGGCCTGGCTCATGGTGCTCGGCATTGGCCTCAATATCGTGGCGGCCGCGATCCAGGCCTCGGGCACCGTTCGGCTGGATCTCGGAGTCCCGTTCGATCACAACGGGGTGTTCCACCTCGTGCAGATGGTGGCGATCGTCGTGCTGGTGCTGGGAGTGGGCGCGAGCCTCGATTCCTCGAGTGGGCCGGCAAACACGGAGTGATCCAATGATGCGATACAAGCTGCTAGGCAGAAGCGGACTCAGGGTGTCCGAGCTCGCGCTCGGCACGATGACGTTCGGAGAGGAATGGGGCTGGGGCGCCTCGAAGGAAGAGAGTCGCCGCATGTTCGACGCCTACGCCGAAGCCGGGGGCAACTTCCTCGACACGGCGAACCGGTACACGGAGGGCACGAGCGAGAAGTACGTGGGCGAGTTCATCGCGCCGGACCGCGATCACTGGATAGTCGCCACGAAATACACGCTGTGGATGCGGCGCGACGATCCCAACTTCAGCGGAAACCACCGCAAGAACATGGTGCGGGCGCTCGAGGCCAGCCTGAAGCGACTGGGCACCGACTACATCGACCTGTACTGGGTGCACGCGTGGGACTTCACGACTCCGGCCGCCGAGGTCATGCGCGCGCTCGACGACATGGTCCGCGCGGGCAAGGTCCTGCACGTAGGGATCTCGGACACTCCGGCGTGGATCGTGTCACGCGCCAACACGTTGGCGGAGCTTCGCGGGTGGAGTCCGGCCGTCGCCCTGCAGCTGCGGTATAGCCTGATCGATCGGACGGCCGAGCGGGACCTCATTCCGATGGCGCGCGCGATGGACATGGCGGTCACGCCATGGAGCATCCTCGGAGCCGGAACCCTCACCGGGAAGTACAGCCGCGGATCCACTCCGGAAGAAGGCCGTGCCCGGGAGGGCGCGGCGACGGACGAGCGCAACCTGCGCATCGCAGACGCCGTGGTCGACATCGCGGAGGAGATAGGCTGCACGCCGTCGCAGGTGGCCGTGAGCTGGGTGCGGCAGCAACACGGAGTCATCGTGCCGCTGGTCGGGGCCCGCAATCTGGCCCAGCTGGAGGATAACCTCGGGGCGCTGGACGTAACCCTGGATGCCGCCCAGCTGGGGCGACTCGACGAGGTGAGCGCGATCGAACCGGGCTTCCCGCACGACTTCCTGGCCTCGGACCCGATTCGGGACATCGTTTTCGGCGGCACGTTCGATCGGATCGACAACCACCGGGCGAGGCACCCCGGGGCCTAGCCCGCGGGCGGCAGCGCCTCCAGCGCCTCGACGTTCGAGCGCATGGCGTCCAGGTAGTCCCCCGAGTCCGGCCGATTGCCGCACGGCGCGAACACGACGCTCCCGACGGCAAAGTCACTGGCCAGGCGGGCACTGACTTCATCGAGCGGGGCGGCTTCCCACAGCATCCAGGCGGCGGCGTGGCCCGGCATCAGGGCGGCCAGGTCGCGCCAGCCTCCGGTAGCAGGCACTTCGTCCGGTTCGAAGTGCACACTCCGCAGATTCAGGTCGTAGCGCCGGGCCAGATACTGGTACACGGGGTGAGAGGCGAGCAGGGGCTCATCCATAACGCTCGCGGCCCACGCCTCCAGGCGGGCGTCGAGCTCGACGAGGTCGGTTTCCAGGGCGGCGAAACCTGCCTGCAGATCCGCCTCGGACCCCGGCAGCCGCCCGACGAGGGCGTCCCTGATCGCTCGCGCCTGCTCGATCGCGAGCACGGGGTCGAGCCACGTGGTGAACGCCACGTTCTCGTGCTCGTGCTCGCCTTCAGGGCCGTGCGTGTGGACCACCTGGTCGTCGGCCACGACGTACAGATCCTCGAAGCCGGCGGACGTGTCGACGAGCTTCGACTCCGCCAGCGACGTCTTGGCCACCCATCCCTCGTACCCTGCCCCGTTCAGCAGCACGACGTCGGCACCCTGGTAGGCCGCCACTTCCTCGGGCGACGGCGACCAGAAGGCCGGATCGATTCCTGCCGGGACGGGGAATTCGACTCGCACCCGATCGCCGCCGATGCGCTCGGCGAAGTAGGCCAGCGGGTAGTTGGTGGTGTACACGACGAGGATCTCTTCGTCCTGGCTCTTCGCGCTTTCGATCGGCGTCTCATCTGCTGCGCTCCGGTCGGGCGCCGGAGCCTCCCCGCCGCACGCCGTGAAGGCACAGGCCAGGGCGATGCCGGTGAACTTCGATCTCGTAATCATGTGCGTGGTCCTCATGCGGCTCACCGGATCAGGGCCCGGATGAGCACGTCTCCATAGCGTTGCGTCAGGAACGTCAGGACGAGCGCCAGCAGCACGCCGACGGCCAGTACGGCGACGATCTCCGACGTCATGACCGTCGCCACGGCGGCGCGTGAGCCGCCGATCTTGAACAGCGTCTCGCGCTCGCGGCGTCTGAGGCGCAGCGACAGCGCGAATACCAGGAACGCCGTCGCGAGGGTGGCCAGGCCCACCGTGACGGCACCCGCGATCACGAACTTCTCCACCGTGAGGATCGTGTCGAGCAGCTCGTCCATCACCTCGGACGGGCTGACGATCTGCTTGAGCTCGTCACTCTGGTACCGCCCCTGCAGCAGGGCCGAGGAGCGCTGATCCGGCGGCACCGCGATCACGGCGGTGAGAGGAAAGTCGGACAGGTCGCCGTGAAAATGGAAGCTGTCGATGTTGTCCGGGGTGATCTCGTTGTACTGCATCACCGAGGCGTTGCCGACCACCACGTTGCCTTCGCGGCTCAGCACCCCCGATGCGGCCTCGGGCCGGGAGAGGTCCTGGTGGCCGTGGCCCAGACCCTCGATGACCCAGGCCGTCTTCACGTCCACGAAGACGGCATCATCATCCGCGCTGTCGGAGAACCGGAGCACCCCGACCACGGGCATGCGAAGCGGATACACGCCGGCGATGTCGAACACGCTCTCGGGCGACGAGATCACGTGGTCCCCGATGCTCACCCCCAGCTGTTCGGCAGCCCGCGAACCCAGGACCGCCTCGCCGAGCACCGCGAGCTGCCTGCCCTCTGCGATCTCGAGACTGCGGAACCCGAAGTACTCGAGGCTCGTGCCGACGATCGGCTGACCGCGCACGCGAAACCTGACGTACATCGGAATGGCCGCCGCCAGTTCGGTGGCCGACACCTCCGTGGACGCCGCGTACGTCGTGCGGGCGGGCACGTCGGAGCTGAAGTAGAGCGTGTTGAGCGTGAGCTCGGTCGGGCTGCCCTTGGCCCCGATCGCCAGGGGCGTCGCCTCCGCGCGCGCCGTGAGCTGACGCGAGCTCTGGTTCACGATCACCCGCAGCCCGACCGGAAGGAACACGATCAGGGTGATCGCCCCCACCAGGATGCCCGTCTTCACCCGGTGAAACGCCAGGTAGCGCCATGCGAGGTACAGGGTGTCCTTCACGACGCCCCTCCCTCGTACACGTGGAAGTCCCGGAAGTCCACCACGCGCCCGAACCGGGGCAGGATTTCGTGGTCGTGCGTCACGCTGACCAGCGTGGTGCCGCTCTCCTTCACGTAGTCGAACAGGATGTCGAGGACCCGTTCACGGTTCAGCGGGTCCAGGTTGCCGGTCGGCTCGTCGGTGAGGAGGAGAGGCGGATCCGTGAGGACGGCCCGGCACACGGCTACCCGCTGGCGCTCTCCCTGCGACAGACGCCTCGGGTAGCGACCCAGCTTGTCCGAGATGCCCACCCGCTCGGCGAGGCCGGCGGCGCGCTCACGGACCGACGCGTCGAGATCCAGCGCGGCGTGAATCCGGTACGGCAGCAGGATGTTGTCCAGGACCGTCAGGTACTCCAGGAGCTCGAATTCCTGGAACACGAGCCCCACGGTGGTGACCCGGAATCGCCTCCGCTGCTCGTCGGTCATCGCCGACACGACTTCACCCCGCGTCTGGACGCGCCCCGTCTCGGGCCGGATGATCCCGGCGATCAGGTTGAGAAGCGTGGTCTTGCCCGATCCGGAAGGGCCGATGAAAGCCGTCGTCGTGCCGTTCTCGACTTCCAGCTCCGGGATCCGGAGCTGGAAGTCTCCTTCCCCATAGTGGAAACGGAGACCCTCTATCTGGATCATCATGTCACATGCCGCCGGCCGGCGGCGCCCCGCCGCCTGGATAGGACGTCGTGGGGAGGCGCTCCTCCTGCAGCACCTCGAGATCCGTGATCCGCCAGGCGCCGTCGATGACCTGTACCGTGAGCTCGGCCTCGTACTGGTTCACCCGCTGGTGCACGTGTCCCCAGTGACCGACCGAACCCGCGACGTTCCAGGTGGCGCGGGTCCTGAAGCCCCGCTCGCCCCCCAGGGGCTCGTTGGTGGCGTCGACCACGTCCACGGACTTGACCTTCGCGCGGGCGCCGCCCTGGTTAGCCAGCTCCAGACTGCGCCGGGTTTCCAGGTAGATATCGGTCAGCAGGTCGCCCGAGGCGCTGCGAGCCAGTGCGTCGTAGATGACCTCCTCGTCCCTATAGTCGAACGCCTTGTAGACGTTGAGCAGCAGGCCGCCGAGGACCACCTGCGTGTCCTCGTCGGTCAGGCGGACGCTCCTGAGGCCGGCGGGGAGTGAGACGCCGAACACGATCGCGACTAGGACGGCCGCGCTCAGGGCGGGGGTGGACGGACGGCTCCCGGCTCGCAGGTCCAGCCAGAACCGCCGACCCATCCATAGCAGAACGGCCAGAGACAGGATCGAGGCCGCCAGAATCGCGTACCCCCGGCGCGGAGGATCCACTACAGGCACCAGGCCGGGCACGGTGGGATTGGTGAGGAAGTTCTCCCACCGGAGCACCGAGTCGTCCTCGGAGAGGAAGTAGGGAAGGCTGCCCGCCTCGTCCGTGGCGGCGGCGGGAATGCGCTCGACCCGGTCGGAGAACAGCTCCCACTGCATCTCGACCTCGTCGGGCAGTCCCTCGACCGGATAGACCCAGATCACGCCGAGTGTGGCCGAGACGGCGTCCAGGTCGCGGGGAGGCTGCACCACCCCGCTCGTGCGCAGGTTGCGGTAGATGAAGTGAATACGGTCCAGGAAACCCCCGACCGGCTGCCCATCTATGGTGACGGGATTCCGGTCCGCCAGGAACTCCGCCACGCGCCGCTTGATCTCTTCCTGCTCACCGACCGGAATCACCTCCCGATCCGCCAGCCCGAGGTCGAGACCCCACTGTGCCAGGTCCCGCGGCCGCACCACGATCTCCTTCCGGACCTCGAACGGCTCGACGTACAGGTACGCCGACACGGGAGACCGGTACTGCCGCCACAGGTTCCGATTCTCGAACTGCGAGTACCACGGATCGCTCCAGTCGAGCACCACGCGCTCCGGCTGGCCCAGGTAGCGGAAATCGTTGACGTGAAGCCCGCCGTGATACGCTACGAATCCGATGCTCGCGATCTCGTCGCTGGATCGGGAGCCGGCCGGTCCGATCGTTACGCTCGCGGGGCGACCGGGGATCGGATAGGCGAGCCGGGCGAACACCACCGTCTCGGCATCCTCGGGCTGGTTGGGCAGGGCCTGCCCCGTGACCTGATCGCGCTGGATCCGCTCGCGCACCTCGAGAGCGCGCAGGCGGCCGGGCGATGGGGCTCCGTCGTCGGATCGCACCGTGAAGTCCTCGTCCACGAACCGGAGCAGCCGGTCGATCCATGGCTCGGGCGCGTACCCGAGCCGCTGATAGAGCTCATCCGGGAGGAGGTTACGAAACGCCTTGATGTCGTCCGGACCGATCTCGAACTCGACCACCACGGAGTCCTGCTCGACCCAGATCTCGGCGATCGTGGTGGCCAGCATGGCGCGCGTGATCACGAGCGCGTCAGGGCGCAGGAGCCGGGGGATCGTGATCCCGGCCAACAGGAGGAGACCTATCCAGGCTGCTTTTCTGAGGTGTGTCGGCACGAGTCGTGGCTTCCTGAGTGATTACGAGCGGGCATCGGCGCGCAGCGGCCGATCTGAATCGGCGCTACAGCCCCACCGACATGACCAGGCCGTACACGTACGTCACGCGAGAGCCTCCGATATCGGCGTTGAACTCAGGCAAGAGGTAAACTCCCGGCCTGAGCTTGAATCCGTAGGCCACGCCCAGCCGCATGAGCGCCTCGTACTCCTCCTCCGTGGTCTTCTCGCCATCCTCGATTCCGTCCTTCGAGGCCCTCTCGACACCCAGGCCGAAGGTGGTCTCCAATCTCTCCACCGGCTCGAACACCACCAGGGGCAGGGCGACGATGTCTCTCTCCAGGCTGCTCGTAGAATACTCGAGAACGAGTCCCACGCCCCACCGCTCCGACAGACCGTAGGCGTAGGAGATCCCCATCGCGCCACCCGTATCGTTGCGCTCGGTGTGGGTCGCCAGGCCCGCGAAGAAGCTGACGTAGTGGCGGAAGGGGTCTTCCTCCTCTTCACCCGAGTGCCCCCCTGCGGCCGCGCGTTCGGCCTCCTGCGCGCTGAGCGCCGGGGCTGTGACCAGGGCGAAGCCGACCAGGACCGCGAGGGCGGCTCGGACCTGTCGGCTTCCGGTCAGACCCGACCTGCCCCTCACGCGGCGGCTCCGTCCATTTCCTTCTTCAGCCGGCGCAGCTTGAATCCCACCATCAGCTGCGTGATGCCGTGGGCGAACGCGTACAGAGCGAGCAATGATACGAGGGCAAGGGCACCGGCGCCCGGCCGGGCGAGGACGAACAGGCCGAACAGAACCGAGAGCACGCCACTCAACGCCAGCGCCCATTCTCCCTCGACTTCGTTGCGGATCTGGATCGCCGTTACGATCTCCATAACGCCCTTGACCAGGGCCCACACCCCGATCACGAACAGCAGGGCCACCGCCGTGGCGTCGGGTCGCGCGAGGGCCACCAGGCCCGCCAGAAAACTGACGATACCGACCAGCATGTAGGCGTACCATTTCTTCTCACCGATGGCCATGAGCACCGCCGTGAGCCCGTCGATCAGCGCCCACACACCGAAGATGACGATCAGGACGATCAACGTGCGTCCGGGATACGACAGTGCACCGACACCGAACAGGAGTGCGAACGCCCCCCGTAGAGCAAACGACCACCATCCGTCAGCCATCGTTTTGAGCATGAGCCTCTCCAATCTCGGTTCGAGCCCGCCAGCCCTTCTCGCCTCAATCGCGAACTGGAGAATATAGCACGGACCTGCTCATGGTGCCGCCATCGAGGGCTCAGGTCACCGCACCTCAGATCCAATGAAGATGACGAGCCACTAACTGCCGCAGCATGGAGGGGTTGCGCGGCGCGGATAGTCCGTTTATCGTTTTTTCGGGTGCAAACCCCTGTCCCGCTGCAAACGAGTTCGTCCAGGAGACACTGGAAAACGACTCGCCCATCCGCAGAACCCGGATTCGACCAGAATCCAAAGGGAGGTATCATCCATGAGACGCATCCTCACGTTAGTAGCCGCACTGGCGTTCGTGGCGCTGTTTGCCATGCCGGCGCAGGCGCAGGAGAAGAGCTCCGTGCGCTTCGGAATTCAAGGCGGTGTCACCTCGTCGACCATCTCCGGAGACGACGTCCCTGACGAGGGGATCAGCTCGAAGACCGGATTCTGGGCCGGTGGTAAGTTTAACTACTTCTTCGCTCAGAACTGGAGCGTGGCGCTCGAGGCGAACTGGTTGTCCGGGTTGGGCGCCAAGTTCGCTTCCGGCTCGTTCGAGAGCGAGACCAAGATTTCCTACTTC
>JBDGXI010000247.1:0-2481 GCA_039584685.1 Gemmatimonadota bacterium
GTGCTTGAAGTGCGGGCTCCGGTGCCGCATCACGATCTCCCGGGGCATACCGAGCTCGGCCAGGGCTTCGCGTTCGAAGGCGTCCACGTCGAGCCCCGCCGGGTCCATGGTGTGATACTTCATGTCCATGATCGCCGAGGCGGTGTACTCGGTCGTCTCGAATCCCTGGTTGAACGTGGCCGCGCTCCGGATCTTGGCGACCAGCTCGTCGGGAATCGGCTCGCCCGTCTCGACGTGGACCAGGTAGTTGTCGATCACCTCGTCCGTCTGCAACCAGCGCTCCATGAGCTGTGACTGGAGCTCCGTGTAGTCGCGCACGCCTCCGTTCAACCTGGGATAAGCCACTTTGGACGACAGGTAGTGCAGCGCGTGCCCGAACTCGTGGAACAGCGTCTCGGCGTCGTCCCACGAAATCAGCACCGGCTCACCCGGAGCGCCTTTGATGAAGTTGGAGTTGTTCGACCCGAGTGTGGTCTTCAAGCCGTCGTAGGTCTCGTGGCTCCGATACGTGGTGGCCCAGGCGCCGGAACGCTTGCCCGGGCGCGCGAACGGATCCAGGTACCACAGCCCGATGTGCTCGCCGGTGTTCCGATCCGTGACCTCCCATACCGTCACGTCCTCGTGCCACACGGGCACGGACCCGTCGGTGATCTGCGAGAACTCGAACTGGAACAGCTCGCCGGCCACGAAATGCATGGCGGCGATGAGGTTGTCGAGCTGCAGATACTGCTTCACCTCGTCCGAATCGAGATCGTACTTGGCCTGCCGGACTTTCTCGGCGTAGTAGCGGTAGTCCCAGGGCTCGATGCTGATGCCGGCGCCTTCCGCGTCCGCTATCGCCTGCATATCGGCCACTTCTTCCGCGACCCTGGCCGTGGACGCGGCCCACACGGCCTCCAGGAACTCGAAGACCCGGTCCGGCTCCTTCGCCATCCGGTTCTCCAGCCGCCACGCCGCGTAGTTCTCGTATCCGAGGAGCTGGACGCGCTCGTTCCGGAGCTCGAGGATCTCCGCGATGAGAGCGTTGTTGTCGTGTTCGTCGCCGTTGTCACCGCGGCTGTAGTACGTCCGCCAGACCTCCTCACGCAGCTCGCGCGGGTCGGAAAAGGTGAGGAACGGGTCCATCGACGAGCGGGTGTTGGTGATGGCGTACTCGCCTTCATGTCCGCGATCTGCCGCTGCCGCGGCCGCCGCCGCCACGAACGCCTCCGGCAGTCCGCTCAGCTGGTCCTCGGAGAGGTACGTGACGTAGCCCTCTTCGTCCGCCAGCACGTTGTTGCCGTACTCGGTGTGCAGCTCGGCGAGGCGCTGGTTGATCTCGGCGTATCGCTCCTTCGCCTCGCCCTCCAGGGTCGCTCCGTTCCGAGCGAAGCCGTCGTACACGAGCCACAGCAGGCGTTGCTGATCCGGGCGAAGACCCTCGGCCTCGTCGCTCTCATAGACGGCACGGATTCGCTCGAAGAGCGCCTGGTTCTGCGTGATCTTCGTGCGGTGCTCCGCCATCCTGGGGGCCATCTCCATCTGGATCTCCCGGAACTCGGGAGACGACATGTTGGAGCTCCAGATGCCGCGATACGTCGAAACCCGACTCAGGTCGTCGCCGACTCCCTCCAGCGCCTCGATCGTGTTCTCGAACGTCGCAGGCTCGGGGTTGTTCGCGATCGCGTCGATCTCGGCGAGCTCCAACTCCATGCCCTTCTCGAGTGCCGGCTTCAGGGCCGCGAGATGCATCTCGTCGAAGGCCGGGACGCCCCCGTATGGGCCGGTCCACTCGGCAAGCAGGACATTGTCGTTCAAGTCGGTCATCGCGTAGTCCGAGGTCCGTTCGCCGCAGGCCGCCAGCAGCAGAGCCACCGGCAGGGTCAGGAACGTGGCTGAGTATCTTCGCATGGTCTGAAGCCTCTGATCAAAGGTCGTGCGATCGCTCGCAGGTAACCCGGTCGCATGCAGCAAGGGACATTCCATCCGTCGTCGATGCGTGCGACGTCTATAATTCATTTTCCCGTAATGAGATGACAATGTTCCGACACGGGCGGCGTTTTGGGAAACGGGACGGATCGACCCGAAACGTGGTGCGCGCGGCCGCGGATGAGCGGGGCCTCGGGTTGCCTCGCTGCCACCAAGTTTTCTACCCTGGACAGACCTTTTCCCTGACCACCGCTTCAGGAGACCTGCGATCCCGGACGAGCGCCGCCGTGAAATCGACGTCCTTCTTCACGAGGAGAGACGCTACGAGCCGTCGGAGGATTTCCGGCAGGCGGCGGCCGTCGCAGCCGACGTGCCCTACCGGGAGGCTCGACAGAATCGCGAGGCCTTCTGGGCCTCCTGGGCCGAGAGACTGCACTGGTTCCGGAAGTGGGACACGGTGCTCGAGTGGGAGCCTCCGTTCGCGCGCTGGTTCATCGGCGGCAAGCTCAACGTGGCCTACAATTGCCTCGACCGGCACCTGGATGGCTGGCGAGCCAACAAGGCGGCGCTGAT
>JBDGXI010000011.1:0-66788 GCA_039584685.1 Gemmatimonadota bacterium
CTACCCGCGGCCCTGAATCGGGGAGGCGGGATTTGGCGTCGAGCTGAAGGCGAGACATTGAGCACGCGAAGCGTGCGAACTACCCGCGGCCCTGAATCGGGGAGGCGGGATTTGAACCCGCGGCCCCTGGCTCCCAAAGCCAGTGCTCTGCCGGACTGAGCTACTCCCCGTCAACGACTCCTGGTTGCGCGCGTGACCCGCCTCCGGCGAGTCAGCGCTTGCCTCACCCGCAGCCGCCGCGACTCCACACCACGGCTACGGCGACCAGCGCCAGTAGCGATAGGACTTCCGACATCCGATTTACCCCGTTGCGAGATGGTGGAAAAGCGGCCGAAAGATGACACAGGCGCCCCGCGCGCGCCATACGCCCCGCGCCTCGTCAACCGTCTCGGCCGACTCCTGGTTCCTGGCCGGCCCTACGCAGCTGGCCGGTTCAAGAGACGTGAGGGATCCCGGACCTGTTCCCCGAGTCTCGGAAGTGGCGACGAAAGGCAGCTGTGCCCTCGAACAACAGCCACAGCTCCAGAACCAGGATAGCCCCGCCCACCACGGACAGTAGAACCTGATCGTCGGTCACGAATCCGACCAGGTTCAGAATCATGGCCCAGGTTGTCATGAAGAGAAGGAACACCATGGGAACGGCCGTGACCCAGACGTTGCGCCGCAGCTTGAGCAGAAAGAGAGTGAGAACCAGGAGGCTGAGTCCGGCCAGAAGCTGATTCGTAGTCCCGAACAGGGGCCACAGCCGCATGCCCCCGGCGCCGCGGTCGAGGCCGAGGGCCAGCAGCGCGCAGCTTGCGACAGCGATCAATGTTGCGATCCACCGGTTCTGGGCCGCCCTCACCCGGTACTCCACCCCCAGCTCGGAGATGATGTACCGCTGCAGGCGCACGCTCGTGTCGAGGGTCGTGGCGGCGAAGCTGATCACTACCACGGCCGCGAAAATCGTTGCCACCCGATGCGGAATCCCGATCCCTTCGGCCAGGACCCCGACCCCGTTTACGAAAGCCGCCGTCGCGCCCGTGGACGCGGCCGCCCAGGAACCATAGTGCGCATGCCACCCATCGACGCCCACGAAGAGGGCGAAACCGGCGGTGGTAGCGAGAATGGAAGTAAGCGCCAGGGCTCCCTCTCCGAGAGCTCCTCCGTATCCGACATAGCGGGCGTCGGGCTCGCGGTCGAGCTGCTTGGAAGAAGTGCCGGAGGCCACCAGGCCGTGAAATCCACTGATCGCTCCACACGCGATCGTGATGAACAGGAGGGGAAACCAGCTCGGAGCGTCCGGCGGCAGGTGGGTGTTGACGGCAGGGGCTACGACTTGCGGGTTCGTCACGATGACCCCCGCCCCAATGATCCCCAGCGCAACGAAGAGCTGGTGCCCGTTCACGTAGTCACGCGGTTGCAGGAGCAGCCACACCGGTAGCACGCTCGCGAAGAACGTGTAGGCGAACAGGATGACGATCCAACCGACCCTCTGACCGTCCTGTGCCGCGGCGGTGGCCGCGGCCGCTGGATCCTGTCCGGCCGCCGCCAATTGAGCGCTCGTTGGAGCCATGCTCAGGATGTCGGGAAGGGTGAACGGTACATACTGGCCGATCCATATCAAGGCATACAGGATGGCCAGGGCCGCGAGCGACGGGACGAGAATGCCCGCACCCGTGCGGTAGATGAGGAAGCCTACCCCGACGGCCACGCCGAGGCTTCCCCATACCGGCAGCACGGCCCCCGGGTTCGCCATGAACAGGTTCGCGATGATGACCGCGAACACGGCGTTGACCATCAGCAGAAGGAAGAAGATGAGCAGTAGAAACAGGACCCGAGCCCGGTCGCCCACGATCGACTCGGCCAGCGTGCCGATCGAGTTTCCCTTGTGACGCGTCGAGATCCACAGTGTCCCGAAATCGTGGACCGCCCCAGCGAACACTGTACCCACCACGACCCAGAGAAAGGCCGGAAGCCAGCCCCAGATGACGGCGATCGCCGGTCCGACGATGGGGGCGGCTCCGGCGACCGAAGTGAAATGGTGTCCGAACAGCACGTGGCGGTTCGTCGGCACGAAATCCACTCCGTCCTCGAACTCGTGCGCCGGTGTGACGAAGTCGGGATCGAGTCGGTAGATGCGGCGCGCTATGTAGCGGGAGTAGATCCGGTACCCGGTGACGAACGCGGCACCGCCGATCACGAGAAGCACGATCGCGCTCAATCCCAGTCCTCCGTCCGGTTCGGTCTCATCAGACCCAGCAGACGCCCAAGCTCATCCGGGCCCACCGGATCTCGTTCGAGCAGCGGCAAGTAGCCAATGGAGCAGTCTCCGAACCGGGCCTCGATGTCGGCGAGTTGAGCTGCTTCTCGTTGCTTGCGGCGAAGAAGGAACGGATCCGTCGTGGAGCTCGGCAGCAGCTGGTTTACGATCACTCCCCCCACGGGGATCCCCCGGCCCGAGATAGCCGTGATTACTCGATGGGTCTCGAGCACGGGAAGCCTCTCAGCCAACACCACGAAAAAGAACGAGGTGCGTCCCGGGTCCCTGAGCACTGTCCGGGTCCGCTCGAATCTGGCCCGCCGCTCCTCGAGCGCCTCGAGGACGGCATCTCTTCCCCGCAAGTTCGAGCCTGCCGCCGCGCCTGCTGCGTTCCTCCACATCCGACCGAGCGTCCGCACCTTCCTGCGCTGCGCGATCAGGCTCTCCATCCAGGCCGTCATGAGCTCAGGAAGTGAAAGGAGACGAAGCGTATGCCCGGAGGGAGCGGTATCGAAGATGATGCGCGGAAACAGATCTTCCTCGATGATGCGTGTGAAGCGGTCGAACAGGGCGGCCTCCTCCGCCCCGGGCGACGCCCGAGCCACATCGAGTTGCCGTTCCACTTCGGCTGCCAGACGGGGTGACGTCGCGTCCGCAATCCGCTCCTTCACCCCGGCCATGTAGCACTCGGCCTCCACGGAAGGATCGAGTTCCATCGCCCACAGATTCGTCGCGACCTCAGTCGCTTCAGGGCCCAGTCTCGCGCCGAGGACATCGCTCGTGGAGTGAGCCGGGTCCGTGGAAACGAGCAGCGTGCTGGTACCTTCCCTCGCCGACTCGAGCGCCACCGCGGCGGCCAGCGTGGTCTTCCCCACTCCTCCCTTGCCCCCGAAGAACACGAGGGGCCGACGCATCGCTTCCCTCAGAGACTCCACGAACGGCCTGACGGAGTCAGCAGCATCGGAAGCCCCCCGCGGGCGGCTCTGGCATGCCCATGCGCAGATGCCACTCGTGGAAGCCGTCGAGCACCTCAGGAAGCAGTTCCAGGGTGTAGAACTGGAGTGGGTTCGGCACGCCGAGAAGGTCCGAGAATCCGAGAAGGAAGAAGAGGTCTCTCTGCCGCAGGTACTCCCGGTGGATGGTCGTCCGGTAGGGGACCAAGTACACTCCCTCGTAGATGTCCCTGGCCCATCGAAGGCGCCGCAGAAGCTCTGACCGCAAGCCGGGTCCGCCGCTCACTTCAGATCGCATGTGATAGAGGCCAGCCGCACCGTGCCGCGTACTTGCCCGGTCGAAACCGGAGCCGCCGCTGACAGGACCCGGCCCTCCCCTTCCCAGTCCCGTCCGTCTCGTTCCGCCCTGACCGTCAGCATGTCGCGCTCCGGGCCGGTGACCAGACGCACCCAGACCGAGTCCGGCCCCGGGGAGACCCAGACCGCTTCGTGGAACTGACCTTTCACCCGCGCGGGGAGTCCGACCCTGTACGCCCGGCCTCCCGACCCCACCACCGCAGCCTCGGTGGGCGTCAGCTCGATCGCGCCTGGCAGGTAGGCCAGTCCCGGTGACCACGAATACTCGAGTCGATAGCATCCCAAGGCCGTTCGGGCCCACGGCTCATAGGCATCCGGCGGTACGGCGTGCCACGGGTCCAGGGGCGCCTGGACGGACCTGGTCTCGAAGAACTTCTGCTCAGGAGGTGAGGACGGCGCGTCGACTCCCCCCTCGGGAGCTGCTACGTCCGCCTCCTGTCGCTCCGCCTGCGCGAGAGCACCCGTCCGACTGGGTGCCACTTCGGCGTCATCCGCCGGCTCCGCGACTTCCTCAAGGGCGCGCCGTCCACGCTCCTTCTCCTCGCCGGACACCGGGGCTTCCGCCTCGAGTCGGGATTCCGTCGTAACATCTTCTTTCTGGAGCGCCTCATTCGCCTCCTCAGGCGCGTCCACTCGCCCCACTTCTTCCCCAAGCCCCGAGATGTCGTCAATGTCGCGCGCGAATCCGTCCGCCGGGGCCCGCTCGGCCTCCGGGTCGGCTACCCGACTGACCACCGGCGCAGGTCCCTCGTTGAACGGGTCCGTCCACCCCTTCTCGACCAGGACCGCTCGCCCCAGCCACCCAGCTCCCACCGCCAGCATGATGCTCGCCGCCCATCCGAGGCGCTGCACGCTCAGCCACCCCGCGCGCAGTCGGCCCGGCTGGACGCCGGATGCTCCGGGGGGGGCACCCTCTTGCAGTGATCTCAGTCGGATCTCCTCGAGCGCCGGTCCGGCTCCCGCGGGAAGCGCGGAGGCGAGAATAGTGTCCGCCTCGGATCGCAGCCTTCGAGCGTCCTCGAGCTGGGCGGCACAATCTGGGCACGACTCCAGGTGCACCCGTATCGCCCGCAATTCCTCGGAATCTTCGGGAATCGCTCCATCCAGCCAGGCGTGCAGGTCGCCTTCAGAGATATGTGGCATTCTGGTCCTCCCCCATCCCGTGCGCCTCGACCAGGCGCCGGCGGGCCCTGGAAAGGGTCGTGCCGATCGCGCCTCGGGCAAGGCCCGTCTGCTCGGAGATCTCGTCGTAGCTGAGACCGGCGTCCCACAGCAACAGGATCTCGCGATCCCTTTCGCTCAGCCGGTTCAGGGCATTCCTGACGGCTTCATGTCTCTCCGAACGCTCCAACTCTTCTCCTGTGTCCTCCTCCATCCGGTCGGCCTCTTCGGCCCGCAACAACGTGAGGTGCTTCCTCCGCCGGGCCGCCGTGCGCGCCTCGTCCCGAGCCAGGTTCCGAGCCACCGAGAAAAGCCAGGCGCGTGGTTGATCCGGCTCGTGCCGAAGCGCCCGCACGAATGCCTCCTGAGCCAGGTCGTGAGCGCGATCCTCCTCCCACACCAGCCGGTACAGGAAACGCACCAGGTCGGCATACGTGGCCTCGTATACGGCCGTCCAGTCCGTAGCCAAGCCGGATCCTCGTTCTCGGGACATTCTTCTCCGCCCCTAGAACATACGTCCCGGGAAGCGCCTCGGCCCGGACCTGGCAAGCGGTCTCTGACATGGATGACGAACGGACCTGCGAGACTTGCACATCTGGTCCGACGGAGCTTTTGGCGACGCGCCACGAGCGAGCGACGACATCAGGGGAGGTACCCCGCCGGAATCGGTTCCGACTCGGTCTCGCCCTGCCAGTAGATGTTGACGATCCACCACCGCTGGCCATCGAACAGGAGCTGAAAGCTGTTGATCCCGCGAGTGAAAGGCTCACCTCCAGCTTCCCTGCGCGACTCGTATGTGCTGAAAGCGTGCGCGATGTGGCCGTATCTCTCCTCGACCCGGTGAATCTCGACCTCGAAGAAGGCGTTCTCGGCAAACCAGCCCCTTGCCCCCTCGATCCAATCCTCGACGGTCATGAAGCGAAGGCCGTATCCGCCTTCCGGATTGGGAATCGACGGTATGAGGTGAGCCCCCGGCGGAAACAGCGAGCGCATGCGATCCCAGTCCCGCTCAGCCCCCGCGGGGCCCGAAATTACATCGTACACCGCTCCGATGATGGCGTCGACGGACTCGACATCGGCGGGGTCTGCCGCCGCGCTGTCTTCCTGGGCTGGAAGGTCGCCCGCGAATGCGAGCAGAAGAGCCGGTACGAGAGGAGTACGAAGGAGAGCCCGCAACTCGATTCTCATGGTGTGTCCTCACGGGTTGCAACCGGTTCGAGCCAGCGACGGAAGGAACGGACCGCTTCCGCCCGGTGGCTGATGGACGCCTTTACCTCCGCAGGCAGTTCCCCGAACGTCTTGCCGTACGACGGCAGGAGGAACAGTGGATCGTAGCCGAAACCACCGGTGCCTCTATGTTCCCGCGTGATCTGACCGTCGACCCTGCCGCTCACGACGAGCGTCCGCTCGGCCTCCACGCACGCGAGGGCGCACCGATAGTGCGCCCCTCTTTCGCTGTCGTCCGACTCGCCGAGCTCCAGGAGCAGGCATTCGTTGTTTGCCATGTCCTGATCGCCGCGTCCCATCCCGAGGTCGGCTGCGAAACGCCGAGACCTCACGCCGGGTCCGCCCCGCAGGGCATCGACGCACAAGCCGGAATCGTCGGCCAGGACGGCCATTCCGGTGTGACGGCGATAGAAGCGAGCCTTCGCGAGAGCGTTCTGCTCGAACGTCGGGAAGCTCTCCACCTCGTCCTCGCCCGGGAGGACTCCGATTCCCAGATCGACCAGAGATCTCAGCTCGATCGGCAGTCCGGACAGGAGATCCGAGATCTCGTGAAGCTTGTGGTGGTTCCGGGTGGCGAGGAGGAGCTGCCGCGAAGTCACTCTGCTATCTTCTAGTCGCTCGACCCCGAGCCGACGGCGGTCACCGCGGGGCCGTGTACCGGAGCGATCGCCGGGGTACGGCCGGCATGGCCGTCCAGCGTCAGAAACAGGAGAAGAACCGGCAGATACAGCAGCGAAACGCGGAACAAGCTGCGGGCGGTCGGAGAGTCAGCCTGAACCGCGAATCGAAGCGCACTCGCCACGTATGCTCCGGTCAACAGCAGGGCAACCAGGGCGTAGACCGCTCCGGTCAGGCCCAGCAGCACGGGTAGCAGGCTAGTCGGAAGAAGGGCGACGGCGTACAAGACCGATTGGTGCCGAGTCTGTCGGCCGTCGGGATCGGAGACGCCCAGCATCTTCAGTCCGCCACGCCGGTAGTCGTCCCGATACATCCAGGCCAGGGCCAGGAAATGCGGCAGCTGCCAGAAGAAGAGGATTCCGAACAGCGCCCATGCCCCCGGGTCCAGAGATCCCGTGGCCGCCGTCCATCCACCCAGGATCGGCAGGGCTCCCGGAATGGCGCCGACGAGTGTGGACAATGACGAAACCTGCTTGAGCGGCGTGTACACCAGGATGTAGGTGAGCAGCGCCGCTAGAGCCAGCAGTGCCGTCAGCATGTTCACGAATGCGGCGAGAAAGAGCAGGCCGAGGACCGAGACCCCGACGGAGAACAGGGCCGCTACTCTCGGCGATACCCTGCCGGTGGGAAGGGGGCGGCCGCGCGTACGCTCCATCCTGGCGTCGATATCGCGCTCCAGGACCTGATTGAGCGCGCTGGTACCGCCGGCCACCAATCCAATGCCCACCGAAGCCGCCACGAGTCCCCACGCGTCCACGTCACTGCCGGACCCGAGGATGAACCCGGCCCCGGCCGAGATCAGCACCATGAGGGTGATGCGTGGCTTCGTCAGGGAGAACAGGTCACCCGGACGGTTCCTCCGTGGCTCGCTGCCGGTATCCCGATCTCGAGCTTCCCGTCGTATGCCGTGTCCGCTCACTCTCCTCCTCTGATCGCTGCACTCCCTCCGCCGACCCGCCGGCACTCTTCCCGGCCCGAAGCTTACGTACCTACTCGGATTGGCCGGGCTGTGGCAATGGCACCTCAGAAATCGGCTTCACTCCCGGACCTGATCCGGCGGACGAGGCCGGAACTGGAGAGACCGGGCGCGAGATCGACGAAAACCACATCCCCGCCGGCGCTGCGCACCGCCTCCGCGCCCGCTATCTGTCTGTCAGCGTAGTCCGCGCCTTTGACCAGGATGTCAGGCAGGAGCTGGCCGATCAACTCCTCCGGAGTGTCCTCGTCGAACACCGTCACCACGTCGACGAACCTGATGGATGCGAGTATACCTGCCCGGTCGGTCTCTGATTGGAACGGCCGCGGCGCTCCCTTCAGCCGACGTGCAGAAGCGTCCGAATTCACGGCCACTACGAGGCGGTCCCCCAGCGACCGGGCCGTCTCGAGGGACGCCACGTGTCCACGGTGGAGGAGATCGAAGACCCCGTTGGTGAAGACGAGCCGGTAATCACGAGGCCGGCCGTACTCGAGCAGCAGCCGATCCCGATCCACGATGGGAGCCCCCAGGGGCATCCCGTTCGAGGCTGCTGCGCGGGGCCCGGCCGACTCAGAAATGCGTGTCCTCCAGCTCACTGATGGACGGAGCCGCCGGTTGCGGCTGGGACGCGAACAGAATCTTGAGCACCGGCGGCACGATGAAGGTAGAGAGGATGACCATGATGAGGATGGCGCTGTACACCTCCCCCGACAGGATCCCCGAGGCGAGGCCGATGGCGGCGAAAATGAGCCCGACCTCTCCTCTCGGAACCATCCCGACCCCAACCACCAGCTTGCTCACTCCGGGTCGCCGAACCGCGAGACCTGATACCAGCTTCCCGACGATGGCGATCGCCGTGAGGATGAGTCCCACCAGGAGGACCGCCAGATCGAAATCCTCCGAGCCCGGAATGAAGAGGCGCACGTTGACCGGCGCGCCCACGGCGACGAAGAAGATCGGCGTGAAGACGTCGGCCACGGGCTCGATCTTCTCGACCACCGAGTCGAATTGATTCGTCGAGGACAGCACCAGGCCCGCCGCGAAGGCGCCGATGATCATGGCGGAGCCCGCCCAGTCGGCCAGGGCCGCGATGCCGAGAGCGAAGCAGAAGGCCGTCACGAGAAGCACTCCCCGAACCCTCATCCGGTCTACGGCATCGAACAACACGGGCGCGAAACGATTGCCTATCAATACGGCGAGCACCAGGAATCCGACCGCGAACACGAAGATCTTGCTGATAGCGAAGGCACCGACCGCCGCACCGGAGGCGAGCCCGGCCACGACCGCCAGGATGACGATCCCCAGAACGTCGTCGATCACCGCAGCACCGATGATGATCCGGGCTTCCTGGGTGTGCATACGCTCGAGATCCGACAGCACACGCGCGGTGATTCCGACCGACGTAGCCGTGAGCGTCGCGCCTACGAACACGCAGACGATCGCGAAGCTGATTCCCTCCGGAGTCACTCCTATCGAGGGGTTGGCCAGGTACCAGTAGAGAAAGCCGAGACCGAAGGGGAACACGACGCCGATCAGCGCGACGGCGGAGGCCGTCCTCCCAACGCTGAACATCTCCTTGAGATCCGTCTCAAGGCCGATTTCGAACAGGAGTATGGAAACGCCGATCTCCGCGAACACGTGAATGATATCGTACATCTCGGTGCCAGGATCGGGGATGACCCCGAGAACGCTGCTCCCGAGAATGACGCCTGCCACGAGTTCGCCCAGAACGGCCGGCTGTCCCCGGCGCTCGACCAGCTCACCGAGGAACTTGGCTGACAGGAGGATGACGATGAGGACGAAGAAGACGTCCCTGATACGCACTCCGTGCCCGTCAGCCTCACTCTCGGTCGCGCTGTCCGCATGAGCCTGCTGCTCGCCGGACTCGTGCCCGGCCGCGTCCTGTCTCGGGCCGGCGTCCGTCCAGTCGCCCGTGGCACCGTAGGCCGATGGCACGGCACTCGCGAGGCCCGGCGTCTCATGTGACTCGCCGGCAACCGAGCCCGGGCGATAGTCGCTCCCGGGTCCCCCGAGGAGGAACCAGAAGCCCACCCCCAGCATCGCCAGGCGGCGCAGGCGTTTACCTCGAGAAACCGGCGCGCGCCTCACCATTGCGACTGGGCTCCGTCCACAATCTTCTGCACCAGGTTATCCAGGGCGACGTCCTGTCCACTCGCCTCGCCCCCGGGATCAGCAGGGCTGTACTCGCCCTGCCCGCTCACTCCCGCACCATTCCAGATGATCTCGTTCTTCGACCGGTCGATGATCTGAATCTGTGCCGTGATCGACACCCTGCGCTGGAACACCGCGGCTCCAACGTCCTCTACGCCCTGGAAATTCATGGCCACGTCGTTGTACCTGGAAAGCTCGGCTACGATCGTCGCGTCCGCCTCCGCCTCGGCCGCGAGCTGCGCGCCAAGCTTGCGCCGGACGGCCTCGAGCAGCTTCTCGGTAAAGGTTTGAGTCAGCCCGAACTGCGTCGTCCTGTTCTCGACCGGAGGCACATACACGGTCTCGATGTGGGCGGGCAACCCTCCGCCCCCGGCAAACGTGTAGTTGCAGCCGACTGCACAGGTGACCGCCACCGCCGCCAGCAGCCTCAACCAGACCGGGGAGGGGTTACGGAACGGGTGGCAGGTCGTACGCATGCGCCGGATGGCTCTCCTCGTGGTTCGTGATCTCTTCGACACGCCAGCGAACCCGACTGTGTTCATCGAAGTTCCGGTACTCGGCCTCACCCGGCCAGTCGGCGGACTCAGTCCATTCCAGGTTCACCCGCTGCACCGTGCGTCCGCGAATGCGCTCCTCCACCCGTCTCAAACGCCCGTCCCGAACGAAGAAGTACGTCCTTCGGCTGGACGCGCCGCCGTATACGAGCACCGAGTCCGCTCCGGCAAGGTAGCCCTCCGCGACCCCGTCTCCCGGACGGAACAGACCCGCCATGGCGTACACGAACTCCAGGGCCGGGATCTCCACGTCCTCGATCTCGCCGAGGCTTCTGAGCTCTCCGCCCGCGACCGCGATCGCCATTGCCACGTCGCCCGAAGTGAACAGGTCGACCCGCAGACTGTCGGGCGGATTGTACCGGCCGACTCCCTGTCCTCCGATGTCGCCGCGTCTGTCCGCGTAGCTCCAATCGAAGCGCAGGGTCACCGAGACTTCCACGCCCGTCTGGCCGCGAACATCGGCCGCGACGTCCGCCGGGTTCGCGAGCGGAGGACCACTCTCGATCGCGCTCGCGCACCCCATGAAAAGAACTGCTGGCAATGCCCGAGATGCAGCCCGCATCCGACGACCGCTGCGACGCTCCGACGGACCGTAGATCGCGCGGAAGCTACCGAGCCTCCGAACAGCGAGCAAGAAAAGCGGGGGCACCGCGTGCGGCTCGAGCGTCACGGTCCGGGAGTCCCCGGATGCGCGTTCTGGAGCGAGCGAAGGACCGTCACCAGGTGCGGGGGGATGCGCTTCGGCCTCCCCTCCCCGTTCGTGCACACGAGGCGAGTGCTGCCCGTCGCGAGGATCTCACCCGTCTCCGCTCGCGTGGCGACGTACGCGAAGGTGACCGTCCGACTCCTGACCTCGCTGACGCGCGTCTCTACTTCCACGAGCTCGTCGTATCCGGCACCCGACAGGTACTCGACGTCCACGTTGGAAACCGGCAACATCACACCCTGCCGTTCAATCTCCGAGTACGCCGCGCCGGCGGCTCGGAGCAGTTCCGTGCGACCGAGCTCGAACCAGGCGAGGTACTGCATGTGATGCGCCCGCCCCATCTGGTCGGTCTCGGCGTAGCGTACACGCAGACGGGTTCGAGCACCGGCGGTAGCACCTGAGGTCATGTCTTCCTCGCGTGGGTTCTCGACGAGCCTCGAGGGGACCGTTTCACGTTCGTCAGCGGCACTCTATACTTGGCGCCATGGAAAGGTCCACGATCGTCATCTCCGACGCGCATCTCGGGGCGGCCCCGGCGGACAATGAGGCCGCCCTCCTGCAGTTCATGACGGAGATCCCCAACCGCACGGAAGACCTCCTGATCAACGGTGACCTGTTCGATTTCTGGTTCGAATATGACACCGTGATCCTGAGTCGCCACTTCCGCGTCCTCCGGGCACTGGCCGACATCGTGGATTCGGGGGTGCGTATACGCATGCTGGGCGGGAACCACGACTCGTGGGGCGGGCAGTTCCTCGCCGAGGAGATAGGCATCGAGCTCCTTCACGGGCCCATACGCATGGAGGTCGGGGGACGGCGGGCCTTCGTGGCTCACGGAGACGGCCTCGGAGGTGGTGACTGGGGCTACCGCGCGCTCAAGTCCGTGATCCGAAGTCGGCCGGCAAAGACCGCGTTCCGCCAGGTTCACCCGGATTGGTCGGCGCGCGTGATCCGTCTCGTCAGCCGTACGGAGAGCCGACACGGCCTCTCGGACGACTCCGAGAGCCACGAGCGTGCGAACCGGCTCCGCGAGATGGCCAGAGAACTCCTCACGTCGGAGCCCGACCTCGACCTGGTGATTCTCGGTCACTGCCACCAGCCCGAACTCCTGGAAACGTCCCCGGGTCGGTACTATCTCAATGCCGGAGACTGGGTTCACCACTGCACGTGGGCTGAAGTGTCGACGGACCACATCCAGCTCAACCGGTGGAATCCACGCTGACCGTTTCCAGGTGATCGACCTCTTCTCCCAACAGGCGACGAGCCAGGAGATCGAACCTGGCCGCCTCGTCTGTGACGTAGTACCGGCCGACCGCCGGCGCCCTCCCCGTGCTCGCAATGCTCGATGTACTCAGCAGGTTCTGCAGGGCGTCGGCCGTCGATTCGGCCGAGTCGATCAGGGTCACGTCCGGGCCCACCACGCCCGCCAGTAGCGGCTTCAGAAGCGGATAGTGCGTACAGGCGAGAACGAGCGTGTCTATCCCCTGCTCGAGAAGCGGTGTCAGATAGCGAACCGCGGCCAGGCGCGTCACCTCGTCATCCGTCCACCCCTCCTCTACGAGCGGCACGAAGAGCGGGCACGCCTGCTCGAAAACGAGGGCATCGGGTCGATGCTCGTGAATCACTGCATTGTACGCTCGGCTGGATATCGTCCCCCGCGTACCGATGACTCCGATGCGGCCACCTCTCGAGGCTTTCACCGCGGCCCGTCCTCCGGGCTCCACCACGCCGAGGACCGGGACTCCCGCCCGCGCCCGGACGTCCGGAAGGGCCCGTGCGGTAGCGGTATTGCACGCGACGACGATCGCCTTGACCCCATTTGCCACCAGGAACTCGGTCGCTTCGATCGAGTACCGCCTAATCGTCTCGGCGGCCTTGGGCCCATAGGGTACCCGAGCCGTGTCTCCCAGGTAGACGGTCGACTCAGCCGGGAGACGCTCTCTGATCGCTCGAAGCACGGTGAGCCCGCCAAGACCGGAGTCGAAGACACCGATGGGGGCAGCGACCGCAGCACTAGCAGATTCAGGGCTCACCTATGGACCTCCGATTGGGACTGAGTACTGGACCGCCACTCCAGGCGACCCATCGGGCGGAGGGACGACGGCGCCCTCGAAGTCCCACAGATGAGCCGACACCCAGGCATCGACCCCCGAGAACAGAGCCCAAAACACGGCCATGACGATCCAGTCCTCCTTCTGCTCCTGCCGGGAATCCGCCAGGTCATCGTCGCCGGCACGCCGGGCCGCATCCAGCTTGGACTGCGTCTTGAACAGCATCCACAAGGAGGCGGCCTCCATGGTGAAGTAGAACGCCCCTCGCACGGGCCGATCGACGGCCGCCTGCCCCCAGCCCGGCAGGATCAGGCTTCGGAAGAAGGCCCCCATGGGTGTTACGGGGGGGCCGCCCGAGTCGACTACAGCCGCCGGTACGTCTGCGGGTTCCGGGGGTGGAACCACCGCGGGCGCCGGAGCTTCGACTCCGGCCGAATCCGTCAGTACCGGCTCTTGCGCGCCCGAGGTCTCGAACGCTGCCATGACCGCGAGCAGGGCAACGACCAGCGAGCGAAAGTGGCGGGAGCGTGTGGGAGTCGAACCCACCCGGGACGCTACTCGCGCCCCGCAACGGTTTTGAAGACCGCAGGCGACACCGGCCGCCATCCGCCCCCCCTGTCGTGTGCTTCGCACCCCCGTGTCGATCGACCTCAGGGCCTTCGAGCCACCACGTCGATCTCGACGCGCGCCCCTTTGGGAAGTCCCGCGGTGGCGACGGTAGAACGCGCCGGGAATGGAGGCGAGAAGTGATTGGCGTATATGGCGTTAACTATCGTAAACTCACCCATATCCGCAAGATACACCGTTGTCTTGACTACATCGGAAAAGGAAAGGTCGGCTTCCCGCAGAATCGCGCCGAGATTCTCGAACACCTGTGTAGCCTGCGTCTCGACATCCTCCCCAGCGAATTCTCCAGTATCCGGGACTAACCCGATCTGACCCGCCGAAAACAGAAAGCCACCAGCCTCCACGGCCTGTGAATAGGGCCCGATCGCCGCCGGGGCGTGGTCCGTATGCAATACTCGCATCTGGTATTCTCCGATTGATCGTCCTCTGGGATCAGAACAGCCCTTCGATCCGTCCGTCGGGGTGGATCTTCATGCCTTCGGCGGCGGGTCGGGCCGCCAGGCCCGGCATGGTCATGACATCCCCAGTGAGGGCCACGACGAAGCCAGCTCCTGCCGAGATTCGGAACTCGCGGACGGTAATGTCGAACCCTCTCGGCCGTCCGAGGAGAGTCGGATCGTCACTCAGCGAGTACTGCGTCTTCGCCACGCACACCGGGAGGTCTCCGAGACCGTTTTCCACGATCAGCTGGGCCTGCTTGGCCGCGGCCGGCGTCATGTTGACTCCGTCGGCGCCGTACACCCGCGAGGCCACGGTCTCCAGCTTCTCCAGCAGGCTGAGGTCCGTGGAATACAGCGGCTCGAAGTCCGCCTCTCCGGCGTCGAGGGCGGCCAGCACTTCTTCCGCGAGGGCGATCCCTCCCTCGCCACCTCTCGCCCACACGTCGCAATCGGCGGCCCGCACACCGGCGGCCTCGCACATCGAAGCGACCCGACCGACCTCCTCGTCGGTGTCTTCGGCGAAGCGGTTGATGGCCACGACCACAGGCACGCCGAACTGGCGAACGTTCTCGACGTGCGCCATCAGATTACGGAAGCCGGCGTCCAACTCACCCGTCACGGCCACGTGGTGGTTCATCGCCCGCAGCGTGGCGACCACGACCGCGGCCTGGGGCTCGAGTCCGCCCGCCCTGCACTTGATGTCGAAGAACTTCTCTGCCCCGAGGTCCGACCCGAAGCCCGCTTCGGTCACCACTATGTCGCCCAACTGAGTGCCGGCTCGCGTGGCGATCAGAGAATTGCACCCGTGCGCAATATTCGCGAACGGCCCGCCGTGAATGAGGGCGGGACCCCCTTCGATCGTTTGCACGAGGTTGGGCGCAAGCGCGTCTCGCATCAGCAAGGCCATCGCTCCGCCGATGTTCAGATCGCCCGCGCGCGCAAACGATCCGTCGGGGCGCGTGCCCAGAACGATCCTGTCCACCCGCTCCTCGAAGTCCGCGAGGCCACTGGAAAGGCAGAAGATGGCCATGATCTCGGAGGCCGCGGTGATCGTGAAACCGTCCTCCCGCGGGAGCCCCGACATCGGTCCCCCCAGGCCAATCACGATGTTCCGCAGCGAGCGGTCGTTCATGTCTACGGCACGTCGCCAGTTGATCTTCCGTGTGTCGACCCCGATCGAATTCCCGCGCTGCAGGTTGTTGTCGAACACCGCGGACAGCAGCGAATGCGCCGAAGTGATCGCGTGAAAGTCACCCGTGAAGTGGAGGTTGATCTCCTCCATCGGCAGAACCTGTGAGTACCCTCCGCCCGCCGCACCACCCTTGATCCCGAACACCGGACCGAGGGAGGGCTCCCGGAGGCACAGCATGGTGCTCTTGTCCATCCTGCGGAGTGCCTGGGCGAGGCCGACACCTACGGTGGATTTTCCCTCACCCGCCGGAGTGGGCGTCATTCCCGTCACGAGCACTACTTTCCCCTTCGCCGCGCGTCCCTCCAGGGCGTCCGGAGTGATCTTGGCCATAGTGTGGCCGTACGGGCGCAGGTCTTCGGCAGTCAGTCCGATCTCGGCTGCCACGTCCAGGATCGGTCTGAGGGTGGCCTCCTGGGCGATATCGATATCGGTAGGCATGGTATCGGCTCCGTGTTAGTTGACGTGCTTCGAAACGGCTAGTCGGCGTGCTGTCTGTCCAGCGCTCGAGCCAGGTCGGCCGCCGTAACCGGTACGGCGCCGAGACGGGCGACTTCGATTCCTGCCGCTAGATTCGCCAGGTACGCCGCCTGGCTGAGCGTGGCCCGCGCGAGCAGGCAAACGGCCAGCACCGCGGTTACGGTATCGCCGGCCCCCGTCACATCAAACACCTCTCGAGTCTCCGGCGGAAGCAGGCGAGTCTCAGCGGACGGCTCCACCAGCAGCATTCCCTCCTCGCCGAGGGTCAGGAGAAGACAATCGCACTCCAGGCGGTCGAGGAGAGGGAGGAGGGTCGCCTCGTCTCTCGGCTCACTCTCCAATCCGAGGGCCGCGGCAAGTTCGCGGGCGTTCGGCTTGAAGACGGTGGCTCCCGGAAACTCGAAGAAGTGCCTGAGCTTGGGGTCGACCACCGACGGAATCCCCCGCGACCGGGCTCGGGCGAGGAGTGCGCGAGAGAGGGTGCCGGATACGACTCCCTTGTCGTAATCTTCGATCACCAGAGCATCGGCCCACTCGACCGCGTCGAGGGCGGCGCGCGCCACCCGTCGATGCGCTTCCTCGGCCATCGGATCGGGATCCTCGCGGTCGACACGCAACATCTGCTGGTGTCGCGCCAGGATCCGGGTCTTCCGGGTCGTAGGTCTGTGCGGCATGGTCACCAGATCAGCCGCCGGGACTCCGGCCGTCTCGAGTCGCTCGCCCAGAATCGTGGCCGCCTCATCCTCTCCGACGGCCGACACGAGCCTGCAGTCCGCCCCCAGCGCGGCGACTCCCATGGCCACGTTCGCCGCTCCGCCCGGAGCGGAGACCTCACTTTCCACGCGAATGACGGGGACGGGGGCCTCCGGTGATATCCGGTCCACTGACCCGCGGAGGTAGACGTCCAGCATGGCGTCACCCACGACCAGAACGCGCCCGCCTCTGGCGGAGTCGAGGAAGCGCTGAGCATCCTCCAGCGCTACGAACGGAGAGTCTGGGGGCACGATGTCGTCTTGCGTCCGATCTGGATCCCGGGTAACCTGCCGCGAGGATTTCACGCCGCGAGAAAGCGGCGCAGACCAATGGTCCTGCAACAGTTTCGACCGATCGTGTTCGAGCAGGACGCGCGTCGCGCGAAACTAGTCGCGGGGCGCAGGGGAGTCAAAGCCCGGGGGATCGTCAGCCCGACATGAGCCTATGCCAGCGGCACGGTTAAGGGCTGGGCCCTGCACACGCAGGAGTACTTCCGCCTCCTTGGCCGCTCCCTTCACGGAAGCCTTTCGAGCCCGTTCTACGGCCGTGACCTGGTGATTCAGATGGACGTGATCGGAGTTGGATCCATCGGAATCGTCCTCCTCACCGGCCTGTTCACGGGAATGGTGCTGGCCCTGCAGTCCGCGGTCGAAATGAAGCAGTTCGGGGCCACCATCTACATCGGGCGCCTCGTTGGTGCGAGCGCCGTCCGCGAGCTGGGCCCGGTGCTCACTGCCCTGATGGTTACGGGCCGGGCCGGATCGGGTATGGCGGCAGAGATCGGGGCGATGAAGGTCACCGAGCAAGTGGATGCTCTGTACACGATGAGCGTGGATCCCGTGCGGAAGCTGGTGGTCCCCCGGTTCGTGGCCGCCATCATCTGCCTTCCGTTGTTGACCGTAATCACAGACGTGGTGGCGGTGCTCGGTGGAATGCTGATCGCGGTGGTCAAGCTGGATCTTACGGTCGACCTCTACATGCGCTCGGTCTACCTGACGCTGGCGGAGACCGGATTTATCCTGCGCTACATCCCGATCGACCTGTTCGCCGGCCTGCTGAAACCGGTGTTCTTCGGTGCGATCATAGCGATCACGGGCTGTTACTTCGGCCTCAAGACGAGCGGTGGCACCGAGGGAGTCGGGAAAGCTGCCACCCGCGCCGTCGTCACCACTTCCATCTTCATCCTGGCGACGGACTACTTCCTGACCCAGGTCCTCATAGCGCTGTTGATGGAATGACACAGGACTCGCTCGACCTCTGGGATTCGCAGATGCGGAAGGAGATCCGCGAGGAGGTTCGCAAGGCCCTCGCGGACCTCGGCGAACCGTCGGGCCTGGCTGCCGCAGTGGGTCCCGTCGTGGCGTTGAACGACCTCTATCTGGCGTTCGGGGATTTCTCGGTTCTCGAGGGAATCTCGCTCGATCTGCATCGGGGCGAGACCCTGTCCGTCCTCGGCGGCTCGGGGGCGGGAAAGTCCACCATCCTCCGGTTGATCCTCGGCCTGTCTCTTCCCGACTCGGGACGCGTCCGGTTGGAAGGACAGGACATCGCGGACGCCCCCCTCTCACAGGTCCTGGCCTTGAGGCGGAATATGGGCATGGTCTTCCAGGAGGCGGCCCTGTTCGACTCGCTCACCGTCTACGACAACGTGGCTTTCTACCTGCACGAGCACACGAAGCTGGACGAGGAAGAGATCGGGCGCCGGGTCAGGGAGTCCCTGGAGTTGGTCGATCTCGAGCCGGATCAGGTGATGGAACTGCTTCCGGCCGAACTGAGCGGGGGAATGAAGAAGCGAGTTGGAATAGCAAGGGCCGTGGTCCATCGGCCCAGACTCCTTCTGTATGACGAGCCGACGAGCGGACTCGACCCGATCACGACGCGCACGATCAACGACCTGATTCTGAAGCTGCAGGCGGAGCTCGAGGTGAGTTCCATCGTCGTGACTCACGATATTCGTTCGGCCTTCCGCATCAGCAACCGGGTCGCTCTATTGTTCGAGGGGGCCCTGGTATTCGTCGGAACCCCCGAGGAGATGGTGGCATCTGAGGATGAGTATGTACGAGAGTTTCTTCGCTAAGAGTTACCGGCTGATCGAACCGATCGCGGAGAGGGCTGGGGAGACGCCGTGAGACGGGGCGCTGCCGTCACCTGGGAGCAGGTGCGGGTCGGACTGCTGATCCTCGTGTCTCTCGCGGTGCTCTCGGTCGCGGTCTTCCTGGTCGGCGACGCGGGACGTGTATTCGGGGAACGGTACGGTCTCGTGACGCTTGTACGCTCAGCTTCCGGACTCGTCCCCGGAGCCGCCGTTCAACTCGCAGGTCAGACGGTCGGGCAGGTGTCCGACATCCGGTTCATCTCGCCCGGCGATCGTCCGGAAAGCCAGGAGGCTGTCGCCATCTGGCTCGCGATCAACATCGAAGTGCAGGACCAGATCCGCGAGGACTCGAGAGCCCAGGTCCGGACCCAGGGCCTGCTGGGGGACCGACTGATCGACATCCGACCGGGCAGTTCGGGCGCCCGCGTTCTCCAGCCCGGGGATACGGTCGCATCGGCGGCTTCTCTGGATTACGACGCGTTGCTCGCGGAGGGAGCGGAGGCGGTCGGTGACCTGACCGACGTCGCCAGACAACTGTCGGATCTCACCCGCGGGCTTCTCGAAGGCCGCGGCACGCTAGGACAGCTCGTGGTAGATCCGGAGCTGTACGAGAGCCTGGTCGGGCTGGCGGAGAGCCTGGACAATCTGGTCGCGTCGGCGGCCTCGCCTGATGGCACCCTGATGCGAATGCTGACGGACGACACGCTCTACGCAGCCGTGCGGTCGGCCGTCACATCTTTCGACACGCTCACCCGCTCGGTGGTCGAGGGAGAGGGGACGCTGGGACAACTCGTTCGTTCGGACAGCCTGTATCGCGAGCTCAACGGGACAGTGTCGAGGGCGGACTCCCTGCTTGCCGGGTTGCTGGCCGGAGAGGGATCTGCGGGCCGTCTATTCAGTGACGAGGAGCTCTACGAAGAGCTCCTCCGAACGCTGGTCGAGCTGAACGCCATGCTGGAAGACGTACGCCGGGATCCAGCCCGCTATGTGCCCGAGATCTCGGTGTTCTGATGCCCCTCGCGTCGGATCAGCTGGAACCGTCGCCCAACTCGTGCAGGGTCTCGAACGCCACGATCCGGTAGCGGATACGGCCGTTCGGCAACGAGACGTCTACCTCGTCCCCATTCCCCTTACCCAGCAGGGCCTTTCCGATCGGAGAGGCCATGGAGATCTCCGCCTTCTCGAAGTCCAGGTAGTCTCCGAATGCGATCGTATAATGCTCGACGGTCCGGTCGTCGAGGTCCTCGACCTCGACTCGAGATCCGAATCCGATCCTATCAGCGGGGACCTGATCGAGGTCGATCTCGCTCACCTCGCCGAGCCGGCGGGAGATATGATCCAACCGTGCCCGGACGAACTGCTGTCGCTCCAGCGCGGCTGTGTACTCTGCGTTCTCGCTCAGGTCGCCCTGCGCGACGGCTTTCTCGATCTCGCGGGGAAGGGTCACGTTCAGCTCGTGAAACAGAGCCTCGGCTTCCCCGTTCAGGCGTTCCAGTAGCTCGTCCAGCACGTCCGCTTCCTCCTTGCTTCCGTGGTGGGACCCGTCCCCGTCGGCACCTGCTAGTCAGGATCCGACCGGAGCGGCCCAAAAAAGAAAAACTCCGCGACCCGGCCACCGGCCGAGCGCGGATAGTGATGGAGGTGCCGGGAATCGCACCCGGGTCCGCGAAGCCTTCACCCTCGGTCTCTACGTGCGTATTCGAGGATCAGATCTCACCGACCGTAGGGCTCCTCAACGGCCCACTGTCGGCCAGCCACTGGCGGCTTTCGCCATCTCGTCTACGCAGCCTGCGGCCTGCTACGGAGACCAGCCCGAATCATCGGCGCTCCCCCGACCGCCTCGGGCGGGCTGCCTGGGGAACGGGCTACGTTAGTTACGCAGCCAAAGCCAAGTTGTCGTTGGCAGTTGTGTTTTTTCCCGGTGTTTCACGAGGTTCCGGGAAACCTCGGCACGCTACCTCAGGATCCGAAAACGCGTCGAATCTATTTCACCCCCTCGTTATCAATCAGCGGCGCCTGAGCGCACACGGCCGCCGCAAGAAGCGACCGCCGCGAATATCTGACACTAAACCTGCCGCCGGGTTCCGTCAATCTCCATCGGTGGACTGGAAAGAGGGACCCACCGCCTTTGCAGCCGTTCGAGGAACCCAATATACTCCACGTTCCCGAAGTTAGATGAACGACCGGGTCGGAAGCCCATCTGCGTGCCGACCAGGAGAAGATAGATATGCAACTGCGCGACTTCTTTACGCTGGACGCCATCAAACTCGACCTGGCGGCGGAGACGAAGGACGAGGCTCTCCGTGAGCTCGTCGGCCTGCTCGGGCTGGACGAGAAGTCGAGAGGCATCCTGTTCAAGATGCTGAAGCGGAGGGAGAATCTCGGATCCACGGGAATCGGGCGGCGTATCGCGATCCCGCACTGTCGTTCGCTCGTGGTCAATCGGTTGCGCGTGGCTTTCGGCAGGAAGTTGCCCGGGATCGACTGGGATGCGATCGACAAGAAGCCCGTCCAGCACATCTTCCTGATCGTGGCTCCGCCCCTCGAGGTCTCGAACCAGTATCTGCCTGTACTGGGACGCATCGCCCAGTTCGGCAAGGAACCGGACGTTCCGGAGCGGCTCGCCCGGATAGAATCGCCGGAGGAGTTCATTTCCCTGCTGGAGGAAAAGGGAGTCTGAACATGCATCCGCAGCTTGAGCTGCTGTTGGAGCTGCAGGATCTTCACACCCAGCGGCGGGCGCTGCACGACGAACCTCTGCGAGAAGTGGAAGCAGCGGTATTCGAGTTGCGGCCCGACGAAGCCCTGGTCCTTCTGGACGCCAAGATTTTGGAGCTCGCCGGTCGCCTGGACCCCGGTATTCAGCGTCGGTATCGGGATCTCATCTCGACGCTGGACCGGGCGGTCGCCCCGGTCCTGAATGGTGTCTGCTACGGGTGTTTCGTCGCGACACCCACAGCCTGGTCTTCGGAAGCGGGCCGGAACGACAGCGTCGGCGTGTGCGCGCACTGCGGGCGGTTCCTCTACTACGTGGACTGAACCGCCTCGCCGTCGCGGGTGGTGGCCAGCTCTCTCACCCCGCGACTCTTCCCTCGGGCGTCCTTCTGGTGACGCCGTTTCGGTCCATGTGCTCCAGCAGCGGTATGAGGTACTTGCGCGTGAGTCCGAGCTTCTGGCCAAAGGCTCCCGGAGCGACCGCTTCCCCGCTGGCGATACTCCTCACGAGGTCTCGGGCCCTGGCCTCGGACTCTCGGGTCACGAAGATCTCGGGGGTCACTCTGACTACCTCGCCCCGCTCGACGAGCAACCTCAGGAGGTCGTTGAGAACATCCCGATCGACTCCGAGCAGAGTAGCCAGCTCAGGTGGCGACGGCGGGGCCAGTCCAACATCTGTCAGGACGGCCACCAGGGCGGTCATGGCTTCCTCCTCAGTCGCGCTGAGTCCAGCCGTGTGACCGGCGAGCCTGATGCCCGGTCCCTCCACCACGACATGGCCGCCGGAGGCCAGCCCTGCGATCGCGTGGTCGATGAGGTCCGTGGCGAACCGACCGGACAGGCCGGCTCGCACGGACTCGAGGGATTCCGTGGACGTCCGTCTCCTTAGCTCGTGAGCGCTCTGGAGGTGACGGAGGACGGCTTCCGAGGCTGCCTCGACTTGGGTGCGCCCGTACCACGCTCCACCAACGGCCTTAACCGCGCCGCTACCCGCCAGGAGGTCGTCGGCTCTCTCCGCCGAGAAACCAGTCTCGATCGGGAGGTCCTCCATCTTGAGCCCGCTCCCCCCGGCGGCTTCTACCGCGGCGACGATGGATTCCTCGGCCGTGCCATCCAGGATGAAACCCCAGGCTTCGAGCCGCTCCCTCCAGCCCCTCGGTGGCTCCAGGGCGCACACCACACCCCCTCCTACCGTGGTCACCGGCGAGTAGAACCTGAGGATGAACCGATCGCCAACCCGCGCGACCACAGGCCGCTCGCAGTCGAGAACAACCCAGCCCCGACCCTCGGGCCGAATCGGATCACGGTCCACTGTACGGACCCGAGCCATGATCTCAGCGGTGCCGAGAAACAACCGGACACGTTGACCGTGCTCGACCTCTCGCGTGACGCCTGGCGGTACCTCGACACGGGCGCCCAGTCGACTCGATAGTCTCCAGCCGCGACCCGCCACTACGACACTGCCTCTGTCGGCCTGAGCCGCATCGATACCGACCAGGGCCATGGCGCATCTGCGGGCCGGGCCGACCTCCTGGCGCCCGTCCCCGTGCACTTGAAGGGACCTCACCCTGGCCCTCACGTCTGCCGACAGAATGCGAACCTTGTCGCCGACCCTCACCCGCCCACTCCACGTCGTGCCGGTGACCACTGTTCCCGCCCCACTCACGCTGAACGACCGATCGATCGGCATTCGAAACAGGTCGTCCTCGTCACGCCCCCTCGTGACCAGGGAAACCGTACGGATCGCATCTCGCAATTCGTCGAGTCCCTGGCCCGTGGTCGCTGACACCTCAACGATCGGCCAATCCACGCGCCCGACCAGGTTCTCAAGTTCCTCACGCGTCGCATCGCGGATCAGGTCGAGCCAGTCGTCATCGACGCGGTCCACCTTGTTCAGCGCCACGACCCCGTGTCGAATCCCCAGCAGGCGTGCGATTGTGAGGTGCTCACGCGTTTGCGGCATCGGCCCTTCGTCTGCCGCCACCACCAGGAGCAGGAGGTCGATTCCCGTGGACCCCGTGAGCATGTTCTTCACGAAGTCCTCGTGCCCCGGCACGTCCACGATGCCGCTGTCCACGCCCGGGGTCATTTCCAGAGGAGCGAAACCGATATCGATGGTCAGCCCGCGCTCGCGCTCTTCCGTCCACCGGTCCGTCTCGACGCCCGTGAGAGCTCGCACGACCGACGTCTTGCCGTGATCCACGTGTCCGGCCGTGCCGATCACGACACCGCGGCTCATCGAGCCTCCTCGGAGAGCAGGAATTCGAGAGAGCGAAGCCGAATGCCCTCGGCAGCGTGGTGGCGGACGAACTCGATCAGGAGGCGGACCTGCTGACCGGATGGAGAGGGGCCCTCTGGAACCCCTGCGGCCAGCCGTCGCAGCACAGAGATCTCGGCGGGAGATAGGGACCCACCGCCCGGCAGACAGCGTTCGCATGCGAGCGTACCCTCCCGCACGTCGAGGCGCCCGCCCCTGGACTCCAGGAGGTCCCCGCATCGCGAGCAGCCACCGAGGTCCGGAGCGAAACCGAGCACATCCACCACGGTCCAGATCGCGGCCGCTGCAGTGCCACGCACGACCCCTGGCCGGGCAGCAAGAAGTGCGTCCAGACCGCCAGTAAGAGCCGCGAACAAGGCCTCGTCCCGTTCGGCCGGCGCCAGGCGAAGGACCAGCTCGCTCAGAACGCTGGCGGCCGAGAAACGCCACAGGTCGCGGCCCAGCGCCTGCCTCTCTCGCTCGAGGTCGAAGTCGGAGAGGGTGTGGAGATCCCGGTCGGGTTTGAGATAGAAGGTGGCCGATCCCTCAGCGAACGGTTCGAGCACGCCCGAGAAACGGCTTCGAGGTCGAAGAGCTCCTCGCGCCATCACGGACTGCGGACCGTGGTCCAGAGTCAGAAGACGCAGGATCTTGCTGGTGTCGCTGTACGGGTACGTCTGCAGCACCACGCTGCGGGTGGTCACGATCGGCACGCGGCCAAGCTACCCGGGGCCTCGTGCAGCGGCAAACCGGGACCGCTGCGAAGCGGCACGGCTCACCTGAGAGCGAGATCGGTCGTGCCGAACCCCGAAGCGACCTCGTGGATGAACGAGCCGCCACTACTCGCCAGGATCAGTCGACCCGCCTCAGCGAAGCTGAAGGTCACGCACACGATCCTCCCGTCCGCCAGGGCGGTGGCCGCCCAGCAGTCGACCCGCCGGCCGTTGCCGCCGATGACGGGGATCGGGTCAGCCGGCCCACGGGCGAACGCGCCGCTTGCGGGGTCGTACCTGAGGAGATTCAGCGTCTGGAAATCCGCCGTAGTGCTGATGTAGGAAAACCCGTCCGCGCCGAACTCCAGCGACACGCCGTTCGCCTCCAGGGGCAATACGGGTCCCGTCGTGCCAGTCTCGAGGTCGACGATCACCAGTGCCCCATCGTTGGCCGGCAGGAACGTCGTGGAGTCGAAGGTGCCAGCCGCCAGCACTATCATATCGCCCCCCGAGACCACCGCGTCAGTGGGATTGAACGCGCCGGGCGGAAGGTCTATTACCCGCTGCTCGACCCCGGATCGGGAGAGCACCACGATCCTACCCGGTCCTAGTGGTTCGTACGATCCGCCATCGTCGTCGATATTGGCGTCCACGGCGAACAGGCGCTCTCCCACCGGCAGCACTCTCTCGACGAAAGTCCCCACATCCCTCGCAATTGACTCCGCCAGCGTCTCGCCGGGCATCACCCGATACACCGCGTCGCTCCCCCGCCCGCCGACCCATGCGATCCCCTGCTCGTCGAACGAGGCGGCGGAAGGATTCGCCGCATCCCCCTCCGGTTCCGGGAAGAAGCTGGTAGACAGAATGCCGGAGGAAAGGTCTACGAACAGCACACGACTGCCGCCGAAGCTGGACACCGTAGCGACGGCGAAGGCCGCCGTGAGATCGAGTCTGTCTCCGTCAAACCCGGCCCCCAGATCAACGGGTACTCCGGACGCCGCCACGGTCTCCGAGACCGAGAACGCTGCCAGGGTCTGCCCCGTCGAATTGAGAACCATGATGTCGTCGCCGGTCGGTCGAGGGGGCTCGCTCGTGGACTCACTGCAACCGCCGGTCGCGACCGCGGCGAGCGCGAGGAATCGCAGAACGGGACACCGGAATCGCCCGGTCCCGATCGGGTTATGGATCATGAATCGGCCCTCCTTGCCTCGAGGCGCGCCGTGAGCCGCCTCCCGGGCTCGGGAAACAGTTCGGTAAGCTGGAATCTCCGGTCGAGTACGTTCTCCACCTTCAGGAAGAGCCCGAAGCGGAGATTGCGTGAGCGAAAGTGATGGCGCGCGGACAGGTCCACCGTCCTGAACCCGGCGAGGGACCGGGTCCCCGCAAGACCGGTCGTGCGCGAGCCCGTATGCCGAAGATCTATCCTACCGCCCAGCGCTCCGCTCCAACCTTCCAGGCTCAGCCGGGCCGTGCTCTGCGGCTCGTACGGCAATGGGTTCCGGTTGCTTCCAAACCCGACTCGACTTCGCTGAATCGCCCCGGCTACCTGTGCTCGCCAGCCAACCCGGGCCACGCCCGGAGCCGCCACCTGAATCAGGAAATCGATCCCCGTGGCCCGAAGCTCCCCGAGGTTAGTCGGACTCCAGACCGCGACGGAACTGGGAAGCCATACGATGGGACTCTCGGTGCGGCGGGCCCACGCGGTGGCAGTCGCCTCCAGATCGACCGCACCGAGAGCGGCTCCCGTCCGTGCTCCCGCTTCCAGGTCGAACGTGGTCCGCTCGGGCGCCAGATCGGGGTTGGGTCGGAGCCGGTACTGTGACGCGAAATAGAGGTCTCCGAATGTCGGGAGACGGAACCCCTGCCCCAGCCGACCCCACACACGCGTCCTGGTGCTCGCCAGCCACGTCGCGGATAGCTCCGGACTGGCAGCGACCAGGTCATCCGAGAAGTCCAGCGACAGCTTCGGGTCCATCCGGAAGGACCCTGCGGACAGGGAGGCCGCCGTCCTGACACCGACAACGGTCCGGCCGGGCGCACCATCGATCCGGTCGCCCTGCACCGTCTCGCGAGCCAAGCGGGCCCCGATCACCACGGGCACGGCGGGAAGATCTCCGTCAGCGGCCAGTCGGAAGTCCTGAACGTATTGCGTCGATGCCGGATCTGCCGCGGAAGCCCGATAGCCGACGCTTCTCCATCCATAGCTCCCGGACGCTCTGACCGAATGCGTAGTAAGGCCTGCTGCCGCGATCCAGCTCTGGTCCGCGGCCCGAGCACTCTCGAACAGGCTCGTCCCTGCTCGGCCCGGCACACCCCGCTCAGCCGCGTCGAACCGGAGGCTTGCGTGCAGCGGACCCGCGGCCCCCTCGAGCGCCCCGTGCACGGACGCCGCATCGGCGTTGGTCCGAACCTCGGTCGTCTCACCGGAAACCGCCGGATTGCGAAATGAGAAGTCATTCCGAACGCGCTCGGCCGCGAACGACACGCCGAGGCGTCGTTCGCCCGCCGCGGCATCCGCCTGTACGTCGAGTCCGGCATCGCCGAACGAGCCCATCCGGACCGCGCCTCCCACCCCTCTCCCCTTTCCGACTCGCGAGGACAGAAGCAGAGCTCCAGCCGCGGCCCCTGAACCGTACGAAGCGGATCCCGCTCCGAACACGAGAGTACCGGATTCGAGTGTCGAGGTCGGGATCATCGACAGGTCCGCCCGGCCTGTGAGAGGGTCGTTCAACGGCACACCGTCCAGGAGGACGAGAACGTCTTCGGGACGGCTCCCCCTCACCGACAGTGCCTGCCGTCCCCCGGCCCCTCTGCGGACCGAGACACCCGGGACATCGGCCAGCCACTCGGCTACCGTGGCATAGGTGAGCGATTCCTCGCGGAACTGAATCCGGATTGCTGAGCGCACCGGTGGACCGGCGCCCATGCGGTCGCCGGTCGCGACAATCGGAGGCAGTTCGTACGGATCGACCGATAAGACCATGCGGAGCGTCGTTGCGCGAGAAGGCTGGACCTCCGCTACCCGATCCCGGTGTGCGGGCGCACGAGCGACCAGCCTGTACCGCGTCCCGGCCTCGAGCGCGAGCTCGACGGGCCCGGTCATCGTGGCGATGGACGTGTCGCTCGCGCCTCCGTCCCGCAGCAATGAGAGTCGCACCACACTCAGGCTCGCACCCGTCACTGGCCCGCCACCCTCGGAAACCAGGTGCACGGTGACCGGGACTTCCCGCTGACCATCCTGCTGGATGCCCGACATAGTGGCGGGAGCGGCAAGAACCCCAGACAGGCAGGCGGCCAGGCGTCCCGCCACGCGATACGCGAGCAATCGGGGCTTCCGATGGAGCCGGCCGGCCATCATGGATCAGCCGGCTCGGCGGCGCGGCGACGCGGAATCGCGTGTCGCCCCATCTCTCCGAGGTCCACGACGTCGATAGGCCACTCGAAGGCGGCTTCCAGCAGCGGCGGCGACAGAACGCTTTCCGGCGGACCTTGCTCGAGCACACGACCGGCCGATAGCAGGACCATCCGATCGGAATGCCGGGCGGCAATGTTCAAGTGATGTGTCACCGCCACCACCGTAAGTGACTGCTTAGAAGTATATTGCCTCACGCGCTCCATGAACCGCGCTTCGTGCCCCAGGTCCAGGTGAGCCGTCGGCTCGTCGAGCAGGAGAAGCCGGGGCTCCTGCGCGAGCGCGCGCGCCAGCCGCGCTCTCTGAAGTTCGCCACCCGAGAGCTCCCCGACATCTCGATCCGCAAGACAGGCGAGATCCACCTCGCCGAGACAGGAGTCCACGACGGCACGATCCCGTGCGCTCAGTGGCGACCACGGATTCAAATACGGGTGACGTCCCATGCTGACCAGATCCCGGACGGAAATTCGAACCTCTGTTTCTCCGGCCTGAGACACGACGGCCACAAACCGGGCCAAGTCCCTCCGTTTCCAAGCATGCGCCGGCCGGCCGAGCACGGTCGCCGTTCCCGAATGTGGACGAAGTGTGCCCGTGAGGATTCGAAGCAGGGTGCTCTTCCCCGCGCCGTTAGGTCCAACCAGCGCCACGTGACTCCCCTCCTCCACCTCGAGGTTCACATCCTGTAGCGCGTTCTCCGGCCGGCCCGGGTAGCGGAACGAGATTGCCTCGAGATGACAGATCATGCGCGGACCGTGCGGCGGAGAAGCACTAGAAACAGCGGCACGCCAAGAAATGCGGTGACGACTCCGATCGGGATCTCCATAGGGGCCGCTACCGTACGTGCCACCGCATCAGCCAGAACGAGGGCACTGCCGCCGGCCAGGAAGGAAAGAGGCGTGAGGACCCGGTGATCGCGAACGCCCCAGAGCCGGACGGCATGTGGGACTACCAGCCCCACGAAACCGATAACGCCTGCGACGGATACGGCTGCCGCCGCGAGCAAGGAGGCGAGCACGAACGCCACGCGCTTGACGCCTTCGGTATCCGTACCGAGGTGCGCCGCGGTCTCTTCGCCCAGGGTCAAAGCGTTCAGGTGGCGGCTGATCCCGAAGATCACCGCGAGCGCCGGAATAGAGTAAGCCAGCATAGCCCCGATCATTCCCCATGAAGCCCCGCTCAGACTGCCCATGGTCCAGAAGAACGCGGAGCGCAGAGTCTCGGCTCGCACGAACGTCAGGATCAGAAGGACGCAGGCGCTGAGAAAAGCGCTCACCACGACGCCTGCCAGAAGGAGGACCCGGGTGTCGAGCCGTCCTCCCACCCGGGCCACTTCGAACACGACCGCGATGGCCGTCAGTGCTCCAAGCAGGGCAGCCAGCGGAAGCGCGAAGTAGGCCGAGGCAGACAGCCCGAGGGCCAGTGCCGATACGGCACCGACGGCCGCTCCTGACGAGACTCCCAGCAGGTAAGGCTCTGCGAGCGGGTTGCGGAGCAAGGCCTGAAACACCACGCCGGACACGGCAAGCATGCCTCCCGTGAGGGCTCCGGTGGCCACGCGTGGCAGGCGAACCTTCCACAGGATAGTCGCCGCCGGGCCAGGATCCCCCCGGAGGGCCTCGAGCCACGTTCCAGGAGAGAACTCTGCCGGTCCCACGGCCATTCCGACGGCGAGAGACACCAGCAGGAGACCCGAGAGAGCCGCTACCCTGGGTGTCACGGCCGCAGAGTCTCTCGGACTTCGGGATGCAGGGCCAGGGCCAGCCGCTTCGCCGCTTCGCCTGTTCTGGGCCCCAGACGATGTACGAGCTCGGCCGGGACGGTCACGACCTGCCCGCTCCGCACGGCACGCAGGTTCTCCCAACCGGGCCTGGCTTCGGGCCGTGCGCTGGCCATTTCCTCGGTGCTGTTGGACGGGTGGATGATCACGTCCGGATCCCGCATGACGATGGCCTCCAGGCTGACCCGGGGAGACGGGGCCTCAAGATCCCCGAACACGTTGCGTCCGCCCGCCGTGGACAGGAGGGCGTCGAGATAGCTCCCCGCCCCGACCGTGAACGCCGGGGGATAGCCCACGTCGTAGTAAACCGTTACCGGCTCCGTTCCGGCGACCGCCTCACGAACCTGCTCGAGGTCCATCTCGATCCCGGCCCAGATTTCCTGGGCCTCGTCCTCCCGGTCAACGATTCGACCGAGGCGGAGGATATTGGACCGAAGATCCTCGAGCGTGTTGAACAGGACCACGATGAACGGGATCTCCAGAAGTTCCATTTCCCGAACCGCCTGCGCGTTGTCCGAGCCCCCGATGACGATCACGAGGTCGGGACGCCTTTGAAGGACCGTTTCGATCGAGGGGCGGATGGCGTCGCCTACGTCACGACCCACGATCCTGGAACCTTCCCCCAGATCGAAGAGGATCTCCGTGGCGACTGGCACCAGAGATACGATTCGTCGCGGAACGGCGGCCAGAACGACTTCACGAGCCGCGTCGTCGATGACCTGGATCGAGACATCCTGAGCGGCCAGATCCGCACCTGGAAGCACAGCACAGGCCAGGCAGGCCGCCAGCACGTGAGACCTGAACAACAAGACCCGTCCTTTCGTGTGAAAGGGCGGGTATGACCGAGTCACAGCGTACGTGCCTCGCCCACACCCTTCCCGCGAAGAGCGACAATGGGCAAGGACAGGCCACGTCTCCTGGCTCAAGGCTCCGCCGCCGCCTTCCCGGGAGAACCCAGTGGCTACAGCGCGGCAGAGCGGGTGCGAGGGCCCGCAGGCCCGACCCGTTTCCTCTCACAGTGGCGGGGCCGCGTCGGATTCACACCGACTTCCGTGCGCCCGTCCCTGACAACTGAACCGGATGATAGGGGCCCGTGGCACCGGGCGGCAAGAGATCAGACTCCCGAAGGAGTCCCGCGGGTCGTGAACCGGATCGTAGCCAGCGCTGCCGCACCCAGGAGCACCGCGATGAGGAGCCAGACACCGGCTCTACCGTGCCCCGGCTGAGCGATGGCAGCATCGACGGTCACTGAACTTCCGGCGGTCAGATCAGTCCCCGCAAATCGGCGCACCGGGACACGCATTTCAGGGGCGACAGCGGCTTCCTCGAGGCCTGACACCCGAAGGTCGAGACCGGGCTGGGGCATCACCAGGAGTTCCAGCCGAGCCGTCGAATGATCCAGTTCCAGCGCGTACTCGCTCGAGGAAAGGAAATACTGAAGAACAACTCGGATGCCGGACGGCGACAGTGCCCCCCGATAGCCAACGCTGCTGGTACCCGGCACGACATCCTCGGCAGGAACGCCTCCAGGCGACGGGACTACCCCGACCGCACCGCGCGCCAACATGGTGCTCCACACCAGAGCGGAATCGGTTTCGGCAACGAGGGTCCGGTCCGGCATGCCCTCGACATCTATGATCTCCTCCACGCCGAGCCCCGCGGCGGTAGGCGTGATCACCACGTGCCGGATGGAAGTTCTCAGATCGGGAGCAGGTGCAGACACGGCCAAGGTGTCGAACACCGTTACCACATAACCTTCGAGGTCCGTCGGATTCGTCGAATGGACGGGGGGGCCCCAGTACAGAACACCTCCGTACCGGGCGCCGGTAAGGTAGACCGCACCCGGATCTGCCTCGGACGGCAGGAAGAAGACGAAGCTCCCAGATGAATCCGTCGTGGTAGAATCCATGAGGGCCCCGGTCTCCTCGCTTACCTGATGCAGCTCGACCACCGCGCCGGCGACCGGTGTCGAACCGCCCAGCGCCACCAGCCCGCTCAGCTCCTGAGCCGTTCCGGGGCTCACCCACAGCGCCCCAACCAGCAACGCAGCTGCCGCCGTGCACGGACGTCGCGTGGCGCGCCGTCCAGCCGGGCACATACTCGAACAGGGCATCAGGGAATGAACCGGCCGAAGTCCTCCGGGTCGAGACGCTTGAGGTAGTCCCTCAGCTTCTCAGGTGGGGCGTCTTCCTGCGCCGGCGTGAGGAAGTCGGCGTCCGATCCGGCGAACCCGGGCTCGAGAGTGCCGTCCTGCACCTCGACGGAGGTCCGATCGAGCAGTTCGACATCCGCGAAGATCGGCGCTGCCGCACGCACCGCCAGAGCCACGCTGTCACTCGGGCGCGAGTCGATCGTGATGACTTCCCCGTTTCTCCGGAAGATGAGGGAAGCGTAGTAAGTGTTGTCGACGACTTTCGTGATCAAGACGCGGAGCAACTCACTTCCGAGACTTCGAACCACCGTGTTCAGAAGATCGTGCGTGAGAGGTCTCGAGAACTTGATTCCCGCGAGCTCCATCGCGATGGCACTCGCCTCACCGGGGCCAATCCAGATGGGAAGCAGCCGCTCGCCACCCACTTCCTTGAGGATAACGACCGGTGTGTTGGAGGCCTTGTCCAGGCCCAGACTCGCCACCTCGAGCTCGATCACGATTCTGCGCCCTCCTTCAGGTCCCGAGATCCCACGACGACAGGTAGCGCCTCTGTTCATCCGTCAGAGTGTCGATGTCGACTCCCATGGCAACCAGCTTTAGTCTGGCAATCTCACGGTCCATTTCGCGGGGCACCCGGTGCACCTGCCGGTCGAGAGCTCTCCCCTCCCCGCCGAGAAGGTACTCGGCCGCGAGAGCCTGATTCGCGAACGACATGTCCATCACGGCGGCGGGATGCCCTTCCGCCGCGGCAAGGTTGATGAGGCGGCCCTCGGACAGCAGCACTATTCGCCTGCCGTCCACCACGTACTCCACCACCTCGGGTCTCAACTCCCGGGGTTCGGAGGACGAGAGCTCCCTCAGACGTCGAATGTCGATCTCGACATCGAAATGCCCCGAGTTCGCCACGATCGCCCCGTCTTTCATGGCTCGGAAATGCTCCTCGCGAATGACGCTCGTGTTGCCGGTCAGCGTGAGGAACAAATCCCCCTTCGGAGCCGCCTCCGACATGGGGGCCACGTCAAACCCGTCCATCGCCGCTTCGAGAGCCACCACCGGGTCGACTTCCGTGACAATGACCTTAGCCCCTGCCCCGCGAGCTCGTAGCGCCACCCCACGTCCACACCAACCGTATCCCGCGATGACCACGGTCGATCCGGCCAATAGCATGTTGGTCGCTCGCAGCACACCGTCCAGCGTGGACTGGCCCGTCCCATACCGGTTATCGAACAGATGCTTCGTGAGACTGTCGTTCACTGCCACCACCGGGAACTGGAGGACTCCATCGGCGGCCATGGCGCGCAGCCGGATCACGCCCGTCGTGGTCTCCTCCGTCGACCCCAGCACTTCGGCGACCAGGGACTGGCGCTCGTCGGCGGACAATCCCGTAACCCACGCCCTCAAGGCCGGAGAAAGGTCGTCCAGGCGATCGAGGGCGATCATGTGCAGGGCTCCGACCAGGTCTGCTCCATCGTCCATCGTGATCGTCGGACGGTGCGCAAGTGCTGCACGAATGTGGTCGTAGTAGCGATCGTTGTCCTCGCCGCGCACCGCAAACACCGAAATCCCGCACTCCTCCACGAGGTAAGCCGCGACTTCGTCCTGTGTGGACAGGGGGTTCGAGGCGCACAGAACCACGTCTGCGCCGCCGGCCTGCAGCGTCCGCATGAGGTTCGCCGTCTCCGTGGTTACGTGCAGGCAGGCCGACACGCGCACGCCCTCCAGGGGACGCTCCCGCGAGAACCTCTCGCGTATCTGACCGAGCACCTGCATGGACCGGTCTGCCCACTCCACCCGGCGGCGACCGTCCGCTGCCAGGGAGGCATCGGCGATATCACACGGAATGGTTGAATTCGACATATGTGTCTTCTCCGCCTGTATCATGGTTGTCGGCTGGCTGTCGGTCAGATCTTGACCGCGTCCACCAGTTCCTGCGTCCGGTCGAGGCGCTCCCAGCTGAAGCCTCCGTCATCCTGCGGCGCTCGGCCAAAGTGGCCGTACGCCGCCGTACGTCGGTAGATCGGCTTCCGGAGTCCGAGCGCCTCGATGATCTGACGCGGTCGGAGGTCGAAAACGTCTCGTACGGCCCGCTCTAACATCGAATCCGACACTTCCCCCGTCCCGAAGGAGTTCACCATCACCGAGACCGGGTGATCCACTCCGATCGCGTACGCGACCTGGATCTCGGCCTCCTCGGCCAGGCCTGCGGCGACCAGGTTCTTCGCGACCCAGCGGGACGCATAGCTTGCCGACCTGTCTACCTTGGACGGGTCCTTCCCGCTGAACGCCCCACCGCCATGGCTTCCAACACCGCCGTACGTGTCTACGATGATCTTGCGCCCCGTCACGCCGGCATCCCCCTGGGGTCCGCCGATCACGAATCTGCCGGTCGGGTTGATGTGATGCTCGACGTCCGCCTCGCTGTACAGATCGGGAGGCATGACTGGTCGTACTACATGCTCGATGATCGCTGGTCCGATGTCGGCACAAGCGATGTCGGGATCGTGCTGAGCGGACACGACCACGGTTCTGACTCTCTCTGGCGCGTGTTCACCGTATTCGACGGTAACCTGTGCTTTGCCGTCCGGCCGCAGCCAGGGGAGCGTGCCGTCCTTCCGCACCTGCGCCAGTCGCCGGGTCAGGCCGTGAGCGAGCGAGATGGGCAGAGGCATCATGGCTTCCGTCTCCGCGGAGGCGTAGCCGAACATCATGCCCTGATCACCCGCGCCGCCCGTGTCCACTCCCTGACCGATGTCCGCCGACTGCTCCCCTATGGAAAGAAGAACCGCACAGGAACGGTGACTGAACCCGAAATCCTCGCGGTCGTAACCGATGTCCCGAATCGTGTCCCGGGCGATGTCGGCATAGCGCACGACCGAGTCGCTCGTGATCTCCCCTGCCAGCACCACGAGCCCGGTCGAGACCAGCGTCTCGCACGCGACTCTGGCTTCCGGGTCCTGGGCAAGCACCGCGTCGAGGACGGCATCCGCGATCTGGTCAGCGACCTTGTCTGGATGCCCCTCGGTAACCGATTCGGATGTAAAGAGATGATGGCTTTCAGGAACCATGTGTGCTCCAATCTACCAGAGATACGGTTTGGGCGCGGGAAGCTACCGGCGCCCTACTCGTTTAACAACCCGGAAGCCGTCTGCTCGGGCAGAAGTCCCAGCCCGTCCAGGTACCGAGCTATCGTCCGCCGAACGTCGTTCCCGCTCTCTGCCCGGTCCAGCTTCCGCATCAGCTTCCCGAGGTCCTTGACCGACACGTTGCGAATCAGCTCGCGAATCTCCGGCAAACCCTTGATCGATGCGCTGAACTTGCGGTATCCGAGCCCCAGCAGCGCGGCCACTCCGATCGGATCGCTCGACAATTCCCCGCACACGCTGAGGTCGAGCGAGTGGCGGGCGCTATCCTTGGCTACCCGGCGGTACATCCGGATCAGGGCAGGGTGGAGCGGGTCGTAAAGCTTCCCGAGGTTCGCGTTGCCCCGATCGGCGGCCAGCACGTATTGCGTAAGGTCATTGGTCCCCAAGCTGACGAAGTCGACATAGGGCGCGAGGAGATCCAGGATCTCGACCGCCGCCGGGATCTCGACCATCACACCGAGCTGAAGTCGAACTCCTGAGTCCGCGATGCCGAGCGAAGAGTATACCTCGGTTAGCATGTCACGCGTTCGCTGCATTTCCTCCACTGCAGAAACGAACGGAATGAGGAGGCGCAGGTTGCCGCCGTCGGACGCCCGGATCGCCGCACGCAGCTGATTGCGGAACAGGTCCGGCATGTCCAGACAGATGCGGATCGCTCTCCAGCCCAGGTAGGGGTTGTCTTCCGGAGGCAACGCCAGAAAGAGCGGGAACTTGTCTCCGCCGATGTCGAATGTCCGGAGGGTCACCTCCCGGTCCGGGAATGCCTCCAGCACCGTCCGGTAGGCCTGGATCTGCTCATCCTCCCCCGGGATCTCGCGGCGCCCGATCACCAGAAACTCGGAACGGAAGAGTCCTACACCGTCTGCGCCGAGGCGGGCTGCTTCGGCTGCTTCATGCGGCAGGTCCAGATTGGCCTGCACCACGGTATGGACCCCGTCCTTCGTCGCAGTCGGGCGCCCGGCGAGTTCCTGCAAGGCTTCTCGCCTGTGTGTCGCCTGCGCCACGGCACGGTGAAATCCCTCGACCTCCTGCGAGCTGGGGTTGATCCGTATCTCTCCGGTTCGTCCGTTCACCAGCAGCCGGTCGTCGTCTTCGATCGACTGCAGGGCCCCACCGACCGCCACCACCACCGGGATCCCGAGTGCCCGAGCGAGAATCACCCCGTGTGCTCCGCGCGATCCGCCCGACAGCACGACTCCGAGAATCCTCTCAGGGTCGAGGCGTGCGGCAATACTCGGGGGAAGTTCGCTACCGACGAGGATCGCGGGCTCCTCACCCTCGACGACCAGATCGGACGGATCACCTCGACCGAGCAGGTGCGAGAGGACTCTCACCCTGACGTCATGCAGGTCGGCCAGTCTGTCCACGAGCATGGCGTGCGCGGATTCCTGTATTCGGATCCGCATCTCGAGGATCTGCCAGTCGAACGCACGTTCCGCGCATATGTAGTTGTCCCGCACGTAGCTCAACGTGCCGTGAACGAGATCCGGATCCTCGATCATCATCGCTTGCGATTCGAAGACCTTGCCTTCGAACGAGCCGATGCGTCGGGCCGTCTCGGCCTGCAGATGCGTGACATACTCCAGCGCTCGAGCCCTTGCCTGCCCGAGCCGCTCCACTTCGTTCTCTACTTCCTCCGGTCGAATCGTCCGGTGAGGGACGAGCGGGATATCCCAGTTTATACGGCGTACGGGGCCGAGGGCTCTCCCTGCTGAAGCTCCCACGCCTTCCAGGATTCGCGACATGTCAGTCCTCGACCTCGTAGTCCGACTCGGCCTCCCCGAAGTGATTCCCCACCAGCGTGGCCAGAGCCTCCACCGCCTCAATAGCATCCACGCCAGAGGCACGGATTCGCACGTTCGATCCGCACTCGGCAGCGAGCATCATCACTCCCATGATACTCTTGCCGTTTACCTCGAGTCCATCCTTCTCGACGTAAACCTTCGAAGTGAACCGCGAAGACAGCTTCACGAATTCAGCGGCCGGTCTCGCGTGCAGGCCGTAGGGATTGCGTATGGTGACGATCCGCTCGTCCTGAGCTTCCTTCCCTTTCCCTCCGCCTCTGACCGAATCGCTCATGATCTCAACTCGCCAGAGCGCCGAGGACCCACAACACGGGTGCGGCCAGCAAGAGCACCGCTGCAAATCGTCCGCCGTGCCGCGGGAAGCGGAATGACGCAAGAGCCACTGCTGCGCCCAGCCCGATGAGAACTCCGGACTCGAAGGAGCCTCCACCCATGCGCACCAGAGCGTTGGCCACCAGCAGGGCGACGACACCCGTCAGGATCATGTTCACCGGCCACAACCGTCCCGCCCACCTTTCCAGCCACGAGCTCTTCAGCACCCGACCCACGCCGAGTCCCGCTTCCCAACCCGCCACGTACGCCCAGGTCCTCACGGCGATGTGCCCCCCGTTGTACAGGACCAGGAACAGCGCCACGCTCCACGCGGGTCCGGCACCCAGCAGATACGCGAGCATGCCGACCAGGACGCAGATGGGCCTCCACTGGCCCCACACGGCCCGGTCTCCGACAGTACCGAGGGGGCCGCGAAGGGCGGTCCTGAACTTGTCAATCGTCTGCGGATCGACTCCTTCCTGCTCCAGTCGGCCGAGCGCCGCAACAGCCATGGCGCACAGATACGGGTGTCCGTTGAACGCACGCATGCTGCGTCCCACAGATTCGCGGAGCTGTACGGGATCGCCAGCGTAGATGCGTCTCAGAAGAGGCAGCATCGCGTAGGCGATTCCCCCGCCGACCATGGTCCGGTAGTTCCACGAACCTTGCACGGCGAACGTCCTCGACCAGGCAGCCACGTGGTCCGAGCGCAAGGGCTTCATGCCAGCCCCCCGAGCACCAGAAGGAGCGCCACGCCGGCGCCCACGAGGATCAGAGGCCAGCCCCGCACTCCGAAGGCCGACGACCTCGCCGCGGCCCCCGCCGAAGACGCGAGGCCGAGCGCCAGGGCCGCGAGGCCATAGCGCCCCAGGGCGGAAGGCCCTGTACCAACCGCCAGCGTCACAACCAGAGCCGCGGGGACCAGGAAGGCAGCCACGAGTACTCCGCCCCGAAGGGCGTCCAGCCAGATGGCGATCCGATGGCGCTGCTCGAGGAGACCCGGGTCCGCCGCCAGGTCTCCGTCAGGGCTCATGATTCGCTCGTTGAGGCGCCGTCGGACGTAGATCGTCACCGTACCGACCCACGCCAGCCCCCATCCGATGGCTATGGCTACCATAAGGGCGCCGACTGCTTGACCGCCGGAAGCAGCCCACGCCGCTCCCGCCACCAGACCGGCCGGACCCGTGTCCGGATATTTTGCCGCTCCGAACGGCGGGTGCTGCAGGGCGAAGATCTCAAGCACAAGCCCGACGAGCATTCCAGCCACCGGATTCCCGAAAAGCCAACCGCCGATCGTCGCCGACACGATGGGTCGAGACACCATGGCCTGGGGCCAGGACACTGAGTCCATGCCCAGCCCGGCCCCCGCCAGGACGGCCAGGATCCATGTTCCGGGGCCCACATACAATTCACTCCAGGACATCAATCAGACTCTCCAGATCGACTTCCCGGCCAGCCGGAAGGTCCCGGGCCGTGACCCCGTTCGAAGCCCTGTGTATCGCTTCGAGATCCTCCGCCTCATCCTGTCCCAGATGGACGTAAGTCAGGACTCTCCGCCTATCTTCGGCGGCGTGCAGACCTCCCAGGTTCACACGTCGATCCGACAGCAAGCCCGCGTCCGCCAGGGATCTCATTTCCGCCGTACCACGAGTCAACAGGGCGCCACGAGCCACGCGGGCGTCCAGCTCTCCGAAGAGATCTATCGCCCGTTCGACAGAGACGAACTCCGCCGTCGTTCCCTCCGGAAGTCCCGCACTGTAGAGATCCCTCTCCCACTCGCTCTCGGCCAGCTCGTCATCGACGACCACGTAGAGTTCGATGCCCAACCGCATGCCCCACCCCACGATCACCTGCCCGTGAAGCAGGCGTTCATCGATGCGAAACAGGACCAGGGTCACGGACAGAGATCCGGAAGGTGAGCGATCGTGCCGGCCCGCCCCTTCTCGACCACACGCTCCGACAGCTCCGCCAAATCCATGTCACGGTGAAACACGAAGTCGAGGAGCATGGGCAGGTTGACGCCCGACACTACCGGCATTCCCCCGCCATCACGAGCCACGAAGCGCGCGGCATGGGAACAGCTCCCGCTGGCGAGATCTACGAAGACGAGTGCCGGCTCCGCGCCGACTGCATCACGAATGCGGGCCATCAGCAGCTCCGGCGAGCAGCCCTCGTTGCTGATCGGCCTCAGGGCCCCCACGACGCCGGAAATGGACTCGACTGTCTCGACGAGGCATCGGGCCAGGTTGCCGTGTGCGACCACGACCCCCCGGACCTCACTCATAGTCCTCCTCGAGATAGTCCCTCAGCGGCTGCATCAGCAGACGAAGATTCCGCTCGAACATTCGCGCGCTGTCGACACCGGCGTACCGCAGGAGGTGGTTCATCGCGACGACTTCGCTTATGACCGTGATGTTCTTCCCCGGGTTGAGAGGAATGACCACTCGCGGAATCGAAGTCCCCAGGATCTCCGTCGTGTCGCGTTCCAACCCGGTCCGATCATAGTTGGCGTTCTCCTGCCAGTGCTCCAGTTGCACGACCACCTCAATCCGCTTCTGCTGGCGCACCGCGCGAACTCCGAAGAGCGCTCTCACGTCGATGATTCCGATTCCTCGGATCTCCATGTGGTGCTGCTGATGCTCGTGCGCCTGTCCGATCAGGACATCGAGCCCGCGGCGTCTCACCAGAACCACGTCGTCGGCCACAAGCCTGTGGCCTCGTTCGACGAGGTCGAGGACGCATTCGCTCTTGCCGATTCCGCTGGCTCCGACGAAGAGCAGGCCGACTCCATACACATCCGCGACCGATCCGTGAATGGCCGTCGTCGGGGCAAATTCCTCGTCCAGAAACGGCTTGATGCGCCGGTAGAACTCGCCCGTCTTGAGATTCGACTTCAGAACCGGTATCGACCGGTCCTCCGCAAGACTCAAGAGCTCCGCCGGGGGCTCCAGGCCCTTGGTCACGAACACGACCGGCACCTCACTGCCCAGGAATCCATCGAGTACGTCCTGTCTGGCCTCGTCCTCCAGGGACCTCAAGAACATGACCTCGGTCTCTCCCAGCACCTGCATTCGACGACTCGGGAATCGATCCGTGAATCCGGCTAGCACCAGTCCCGGACTGGATATGTCCGAACTGGTGATCTCCCTCGAGAGCCCCCCATCCCCTGCGATGAGCTCCAGGTCCAGGCTCTTCTGTCGCTGCTCAAGGAGATCTGAGACGTGCAGGACGCTCACGACTCCGTGTTCTCCGCGGCGCCGACCTGGAACTCCGGAGCGGCTTTGCGATCGCGTACTTTTTCGCGACGGCTCTTGAGCTGTCGGGACAGTTTCTCGCACAGCTGATCCACGGCGGTACGGAAATCCCCCGCCTGTGCGCCGGCGTGGACACCCGTACCGCGCCGAATACTGACGTTGGCCTCTGCCAGGCAGCGTTTCTTCTCTTCCGACAGGGTCACTTCGATGCGGGAGACGTTGTCATCAAACCGGGTGAGCCGGTTGAATCGATCCTCCATGTGCTCTCTCAGGCTCTCCGCGATTTCCACGTGCCTTCCAGAGATGATGATGTGCATCGAATCCCTCCTCTAGCGTGAAGCGGACATCCGCAAGATATCCTCCAACCCCTCTGTCGTCGCCTCCCAGGTGAACCGTCCGGCGTGCACCGCCGCCCGGGCTCCCAACCTGTCCCGCAGGTTCCGGTCCTCGACGAGTCGACGCAGCGCCCCGGCCCAGGCCTCCACGTTGTCGTGCGGAACCAGGAAACCCGTCTGGCCATCGAGAACCGACTCCCGGAGACCCGGTGAGTCGCTAGCCACCGACGGAGTCCCGCACGCCGCAGCCTCGACGTTGGTGATGCCCCAACCCTCCTTCGGCGACGGATAGACGTTGATCCAGGCAGAGCGGAGGATTTCGACCTTCTCCCCTTCTGAAACGAACCCTCGAAAAGCCACTCGGTTCCCCAACTCCAACTCGGTCGCCACGCGTTCGAGCCGAGCCTTGTCGTCACCCTGACCGACCACCAGGAAGTCTACGTCTATCCCCTCCGCCCGCAGCCGGGCCACGGCCCTCAGAACCAGGTCTATTCTCTTGTAACGTCGCAATCTTCCAACGTATGCGATCGTCGGCCCGGACGCGCGATCGGCACTGGAGGCCGGGGTGAATACGCTGTGGTCGATTCCGGGGTAGCTGACATGGATGCGGTCCCGAGGGAACCCTCGATCCTCCAGATCCGAAGCCGTGCTATCCGATATGACCACGAAATCCCGGTTCCTGTAGGCGGCCGGCATCAGGCGTTCTGCTGCCCACACCGTCGCCGCCACCGGCAGGCTCTCCTGCTGGAACGCCGTAGATCCGAACAGGTGAGGCACCAGCCCGACCACCGGCATATTCGCCCAGAACGGCGTAAAAAGTGGAAGTTTGTTGATGTCCTCCACCAGGACGTCGAACGGTTTCTGTCCCTCCGTAACCGCTCGAAAGCCCTCACGAACATGGAGCGGAAAGGTGTAGCGACTGCCCCTGCGGACCACTCGCATACCGTCCACGACATCCTCGGCGGGTGATCCGTCCCATCCGGAGACCAGCAACGACACGTCGTGTCCCCTCGAGGCCAGTCTGCCGAAGATCTCGTGCAGGTGCACTTCGGCGCCCCCCGCCTCGGGGTTCAGCCGGTCCTGCCAGTTGACGACCAGAATGCGCACGGTAATCCGGTCGCTTCAGGAGCTCGAGATCTGTCGCCCTACGGCATCGAGCACGCCGTTGACGAACCCCGGACTGTCGTCACTGCCATACCTCTCCGCGAGGCGGATGGCCTCGTGGATCGCGACACGGTGCGGAACGTCCTCCATCGCCATCATTTCGATCGTGCCGATCCGGAGGATGTTTCGGTCGATCGCCGAGAGGCGATCCAGCCTCCAGTTCGGCATGCTCGCCTCGATACGCCTGTCGCATTCGGGTAGGCCCAGATCCAACGCCGAGAGCAATTCATCGATATAGGGGCGATAGCGGAGGCTGACGATTCTACCCTGCAGCGCCTGTCGAGCCCATTCGCGGATCGATCCGTCGCCCGCCATGTCCCAACCATACATGACCTGGAGCACCCAGCTCCGAGCCCTGGACCTGGGATTCGCCGACCTCATCCGAGCCGCGCGACCAGATCGCACATCTGGAGCACCGCGAGCGCTGCCTCCTCGCCCTTGTCCCCCTTCTCCCCTCCTGCCCGCGCCAGGGCCTGATCTCCGTCATCCGTCGTCAGAAGTCCGAAACCGACCGGCACGGCCGATTCGCGGGCGAGCGCCTCGAGACCGACGGTCGCACCCATCGACACATACTCGAAATGCGAGGTCTCACCCCGGATCACACACCCCAGCGCCAGGATTCCGTCGTAGGCAGCGTGCGCCAGAGCCAGGCGGACTCCCAGAGGCAACTCCCACGCACCCGGAACGTGCAGGACGTCGATGTCGGCAGGCAGAACACCGGAGGACTCAAGACACCGCCGCGCACCCTCTTCGAGGCGACGCGTGACCGGCTCGTTGAAGCGACTCACGACCAGGCAGAGCCGCAGGCCCTGCCTCCGTGTCGGGCCCTCTGACGCGGACATCAGGACTCGAGTAGATGGCCCAGCTTGTCTCGCTTGGCCTCGAGGTACTCGTGATTCAGATCCGTCGCCGTGACCTCGAGCGGAACCCGGTCCGTGATTTCGAGTCCAAAGCCCTCCAGGCCGGTGAGCTTCTTCGGATTGTTCGTCATGGCCCGGATCTTCTTGAGGCCCAGATCGAGAAGGATCTGGGCTCCGATCCCGTAGTTCCTCAGGTCGGGGGGGAACCCGAGGAGTTCGTTTGCCTCAACCGTGTCGTGTCCCCGGTCCTGCAACTCGTACGCACGCAGCTTGTTCAGCAGGCCTATGCCACGGCCCTCCTGGTCGAGGTAGACGATCACGCCGCACCCTTCCTCCGACACGTGCCGCAGCGCTGCCTCGAGCTGCGGGCCACAATCGCAGCGACCGGAACCGAACACATCTCCCGTCAGACACTTCGAGTGCACTCGAACCAGGACGTCATCCGCTCCCGCCACCTCGCCGAGCACGAGTGCGATGTGCTCCCTGTCGTCCACGAGATTCGAATACCCCACCACCCTGAACTCGCCGTACCGGGTCGGGAGGGTAGCCTCCGCCACCCGGCCCACCAGGCGCTCGTTCTTGAGGCGGTAGGAGATGATCTGAGCCACCGTGATGAAGGGCAGGCCGTGCGCGGCAGAGAACTTCTCGAGTTCCGGGCGCCGGGCCATGGTTCCGTCTTCGTTGAGGATCTCGCAGATCACTCCCGCCGGTACAAGTCCGGCCAATCTGGCGAGATCCATCGACGCCTCCGTCTGGCCCACCCGCTGCAGTACTCCCCCCACCTTGGCGCGCAGCGGGAAGATGTGCCCCGGACGAATGAGATCGGACGGCTTGGCATCTTCCGACACGGCGACCTGGATCGTCCGCGCCCTGTCACCCGCCGAGATGCCCGTCGAGACACCGAGCTCCGGAGTGGCGTCGATCGACACCGTAAACGCTGTCCCGTTGGGATCGTGCCCGCGCCCGTCCGACATCAGGGGCAGGTCCAGGCGATCGGCGATCTCGGCCGACAGCGTCAGGCAGACGAGCCCGCGCCCGTGCGTCGCCATGAAATTGATGATCTCCGGCGTGACGAGCTCGGCCGCGCACACCAGGTCGCCTTCGTTCTCTCGATCCTCGTCATCGGCCACGATCACGAGACCGCCCGCCCGAATGACTTCTATGGCCTCACGAACCTGCTTATCGTCAGTGGACAACACCGTACGACCCCCCTCCGGGTTGAGCGCTCAGACCGTTCCACCTTCGCGATACGGACGCAGCAGTTGATCCACGTACTTTCCCACGAGATCCGCCTCCAGGTTCACGCGCGATCCCGCGCTGAGGCGACCGACGTTGGTATGATCCCATGTATACGGAATGATCGCGACTTCCGCGACGTCCTGAAAGAGCCGGTTCACCGTGAGACTGATGCCATCCATGGCGATCGAGCCGTATAGCACTGTAAGACGGGCTACTTCTTCCGGCATCTGGAACCGGAGGAATACCGTTTCTCCCGCCTTTTCGACCTCGACCATCACGCCGACGCCGTCGACGTGCCCCTGCACGAGGTGTCCTCCCATTGGCTCGCCGGCGCGGATGGCCCTTTCCAAATTGGCGTCCCGACCGCGGACGAACTCTCCGAGCGTAGTCCGCGACAGGGTGGTCCGTATCGATTCGAACGAGAATTCCTCTGCGTCGATATCGAAGACGGTGTGGCAGACACCATCGATCGACAGGCTGTCCCCCTCCGCCAGTGCGCCGGCGAGCTCCGGGGCACTGAGGCGGAATCTGACCCCTTCGTCGAACTCCTCGCGACGGATCACACGTCCCATTGTCTCCACCAACCCGGTGAACATCAGGCAGCCTCCGTTAGCACTTCGCGTGCTCGTCGATCCTCCAGCTCGAGGAGGGAATCCTCTCCCAGTGCACCGCGCCGCACGACGCTCCAGTCGAACGAGTCCTCGTCCACGTCGGATCCGATGAAGGGCACGCCCTGCGGACCGAGGACGATGGGCGCGTAGATCAAGTACTGTCTACGGACCAGGCCGGCGGCGAGAAGGCTGCCGGCCAGCCTCCCTCCCCCCTCTGCCATGATGGAGCGAAGCCCACGTTCGCCCAGCTCCTGCAACACCGCACCCAGAGCCAGACCTTCGCCGGCCCCCCGAACCGCTACTACCTCCACTCCCCGCTTCTCCAGCGACGTTCGGCGCGCGGCCGGTGCGTCCTCACTACAGAATACCACCACGGGAGCCTCGTCCACGGTACCGGCCAACCGGCAATCGGGAGACAGCTCCAGCTCCGGATCGAGGACCACCCGTGTCGGAGGCAACCGCGGGCTCGGAGCCAGACGAACCGTGAGCAGGGGGTCGTCCACCACGGCCGTTCTCCCTCCGACCATGATCGCGTCGTGGCCGGCCCTCAGCCTATGAACGAATTCCGCAGCCTCGGGCCCCGTGATGTCCGTGCGCATGCCCGCGCGCGCCGAGATTCGGCCATCCAGCGACAGTCCGAGTTTCAGGGACACCCAGGGACCGAGGCCAAGCCTGTCCCAGATGAACGGCCCGTTGAGGCGGGCGGCCGCCGCGCCTCGAACTCCGCCAACCACTTCGAGACCCGCCCCCGTGAGGTACTCGCTCCCCCCTGCCGCGAGCTGATCGGGGTCCCTGCAACCGTACACGACACGGCGGATTCCAGCCTGTTGGATCGCCTGGGTGCACGGGGGCGTCGCACCGCGGTGAGCACACGGCTCCAGGTTGACGTACAGGGTCGCGCCAGCCGCGGCCTCGCCCGCCTCCTCGAGCGCGACGGCCTCGGCGTGCGCCGTTCCGTAGCGAGCATGGCAGCCTTCGCCGATCACACGCTCCCCGGACACGACCACGGCACCCACCAGCGGATTGGGGGACACCTGCCCCCAACCCTCGAGCGCGAGCGTGAGAGCTCGATCCATGAAATCCCCGTCCGATCCCGTGGGAGCTCCTCGTGTCATGCGATCCGCTCCAGAATCACTCGACCGGCTCCGATCGTGACTTCGCCGCACACGAAAGCGTCCACCCCCGCTCCCCCGAGCTCCCGAAGGACGCTCGCCACCTGAGAGGCCGATACGACCACGATCATGCCGACGCCCATGTTGAAGGTGGCGTACAGATCCTCGGGCTCCAGTCCGCTTTCGCTCGCCAGCAGGTCGAATACTGGCCCCGGCGCCCAAGCCGCTGCGTCCACACGGGCGTCACAGTCAGGCGGCAGGACCCTCGAGAGATTGCCCGGAATGCCTCCCCCTGTGATGTGAGCGATGGCCCGGATCGCGCCCCTCTCACACGGGACGGTGAGCGCGGCCAGATAGGAGCGATGGACCCTGAGCAGGACGTTTGCGACCGACTCGTCCGCCCCCGGATACTCGTCCTCGACATCGAGCCCCAGCCGGTCGAACAGGATGGCGCGTGCCAGGCTGTAGCCGTTGGTGTGCAGGCCCGAGGAAGGAAGCGCGATCAGTACATCTCCAGCCGAAACCGCCAGCCGCCCCGGAACCGGAAGCGTGACGCGGCCGACGATGAAGCCGGCGAGATCGTAGTCTCCGGGTTCGTACATGCCCGGCATCTCTGCAGTCTCCCCGCCCAACAGGGCGCAACCATTTGCACGACACCCGCGCGCAATACCGGAGATGACGTCGTACGCCACATCCGCCTCGAGACGTCCACAGGCGAAGTAGTCGAGGAACACCAGCGGCACCGCACCTTCGGCGAGGATATCGTTGACGCAGTGGTTGACCAGATCCTCTCCGACGGTGTCGTGTCGATCCGCCATCCTGGCAACCAGCACCTTGGTCCCCACCCCGTCCGCGCTCGCGACCAGCTCCGGATCGCCCTCGAGCTTGAACCGACCGCCGAAGGAGCCGAATGCACCTCGGACCGCATCCGATCGTGTGGAGGCAACGAGATCGGCAAGGCGTCTCGTGAGACCTTCAGCGGCTGCGATGTCCACACCAGCGTCCGCATAGCTGAACTGATCCTGTCCGGACTTCACTCGCTCTCTCTTTCGAGCCTCTCCGGCACCGAGATCCCGAGCAGTCTCAGGCCCGAGCCCAGGGTAAGCTGGACGGCCCGCGCCAGGGCCAGTCGAGCAGGACGGCTCGGCCCGTCGGCCAACACCCGGCGCTGGGGATCGAGGTTCCCTTCGTGGTACCAGGCGTTTACGGCACCGGCCAACTCTTCGAGATAGTTGCAGATCTGGTACGGTGCCCTCGAGCGCGCCGCCGCTCGCACACGTTCCGGAAACCGCAACACCGCCAACAGCACCTGGCGCTCGGTTCCGGAATCAAGCAGAGACAGATCGGCATCGGCTGGACTGATTCCGTCCGGGTCGACCTGTCCTCGTCGGAACACACTGCACATCCGGGCATGGGCGTACTGCACCTTGTACACCGGATTCGCATCGGAAGTGTCCAGGGCGAGGTCGAGGTCGAAGGTCATCGGCACTTCCGCGCGGCGCATGAGGAAGAAGTAGCGAGCCACGTCCGGCCCGGTCTCCTCGACGAGATCACGCAGGGTCACGAAATGCCCGGCGCGCTTCGACATCCTCACTTCCTCTCCACCCCGCATCACCGTCACCAGCTGGATCAACAGGACTTCGAGGAACCCATCCGCCAGGCCCATGGAGCTCAGCGCCGCCTGCATCCGGGGAACGTGCCCGTGGTGATCCGCACCCCACACGTCGATGGCCCGGTCGAACCCGCGGGACGCCTTGTCGAGGTGATAGGCGATATCTGATACGAAGTACGTGTGTGATCCGTCGCTCTTGACCAGGACCCGGTCCTTCTCGTCGCCCAGATCCGCTGTCCGGAACCAGAGAGCTCCTTCGTCCCGATACGCCCTCCCGGAGAGGGTAAGGCGGTCGAGCAGGCCCTCGACGTTACCGGCCGAGAACAGTGACGACTCGTCGAACCACTCATCCATGTGGACACCAAACTCGGCCAGGTCTCTTTCCTGCTCCGCCTTCAGCAGCGCCGCGGCCCGCTCACTGAACAGGCGCAGGCGAGCCGGACGATCCATCGCTGAGAGTTCAGCATCCCCCAGCTCCTCGGCCAGGCCTCCCGCGATATCCCTGATGTAGTCTCCCTGGTAGCCTCCCTGAGGCATCTCCAGATCCTCACCTGCCGCCTCTCGCCATCGGGTGTCGACCGACTCTCCGAGCAGCTCGATCTGCCGCCCGGCATCGTTGACGTAGAATTCCCGGGTGACCTCGTGTCCGGTCCACTCCAGCAGTGAGGCCGAGGCATCCCCGATCGCCGCGCCCCTCCCGTGCGCCACGTGAAGCGGCCCCGTGGGATTGGCCGACACGAACTCCACGATGTACCGGAGAGGGTTCTCCGCCGCCGAGCGGCCCCACTCCGGGCCCTGCTCCAGGACCGATCGAAGACCGTCCCGCAGCACCCCATCAGATAGACTGAAATTGAGAAAGCCCGGTCCCGCCACGACCGGCGCTGAAATCCCGGTCGCCGAGAGGTCCACTCGTTCCGCGAGCTCTACCGCCAGGTCTCTTGGCGGACGGCCCAGGCGTCCCGAAAGCACCAGGGCAGCGTTGGATGCGAAATCGCCGTGCGACGGGTCCGCCGGCTGCTCCACCTGGGGTAGAAAGTCCTCCGGGGCGCCCATGGCGAGGGCTGCCTCCCGGAGAGCCTCGGCGAGGGCCCGGGCAGGAGCGCTTCGGATGTCAGTCGCCGCCATCTTGGCTGCCCTTTCCGGATTCGCTCGCGCCGGTACCACTGGAGCCCTTTCCGCCGGAGTCCTTCTTCCCACCACCGGCGCCGCTCCGATAGTCGGTGGCATAGAACCCGGGTCCCTTGAATACGAGCCCGCCCCCGCTGGAAATGAGACGCCTGACCTTCCCTCCGCATTCAGGGCATTCCGCTATCGGATCTTCGTTGATCCCCTGGAACCTCTCGAACGCGTGGCTGCAGTCCCTGCACTCGTATTCGTACGTCGGCATGAGTTCCTTTCCGCCGCGATCCCGGCTCAAACAGGCCGGTACGTTCCCCACAACTGCTCCAGGCGATGACTGATCTCGCCCAGGGTGGCCCTGACTTTGACCGCTTCGATCATGGCAGGCAAGAGGTTTGCCCCCTCCGTCGCCACTCGCGTCAATTCGTCCAACGTGCGCTCGACGACGTCCGAATCACGCGCTTCGCGAACCTCATCGAGGCGCCGTTGCTGCGATCGCTGCAAATAGGCGAAATCGGGGAGCGCCAGCGGGATCGCCGGCTCGTCGTCCTGGTAGACGTTCACGCCGACAACACCCGCTTCACCGCTCTCGACTTCGAGCTGCCACGCGTAGGCGGATCGGTGGATCTCCTCCGTCATGAAGGGGACCGCAGCGGCGGCCCCTCCCGCCTCCTCGATCGTCTCCAGATAGCCGCGCGCGAGCTCTTCGAGCTCGTCCGTGAGGCTCTCCACGTAGTACGAGCCCGCAAGCGGGTCCACCGTGTCCCGGACTCCCGATTCCATTGCCAGAACCTGCTGCGTGCGGAGGGCCAGTCGGGCTGCCTCGGCTCCGGGCAACGCCAGAGCCTCATCGAAGCTGTTGGTATGCAACGACTGAGTCCCGCCCAGGACCGCCGCCAGTGCCTGGACGGTTACGCGAACCACGTTGTTCAGCGGCTGCTGCGCGGTGAGCGTAGACCCGCCTGTCTGCGTGTGAAACCGGAGGCGACAACTCCGATCCGAACCGCCGAATTCCTCGCGCATGAGCCGCCCCCACAGTCTCCTCGCGGCCCTGAACTTCGCCGCTTCCTCGAACAGATTGTTGTGAGCGGCGAAGAAGAAGCTCAGCCGGGGTGCGAACTCATCCACCGATAGTCCCGTGGCGATCGCACGGCGCACGTATTCCCGGCCGTTGGCAAGCGTGAAGGCGATCTCCTGGGCGGCCGTAGCCCCGGCCTCGCGCATGTGATAGCCGCTGATCGAGATGCTGTTCCAGCGGGGCAGCTCCTGGGAGCAGTAGGCAAAGATGTCGGTGACGAGACGAAGACTCGGCTCGATCGGGTAGATGTACGTGCCTCTGGCGATGAACTCCTTGAGCATGTCGTTCTGGACGGTCCCGGAGAGACTGGAGCGGGGCACGCCGTACCCGTCTGCCACGGCTACGTACATGGCCAGCAGAATGGCCGCCGTCGCGTTGATCGTCATGGACGTCGATACGCGCTCCAGCGGAATGCCCGAGAAGAGTCGCTCTAGGTCATCGAGCGTGTCGATCGCCACGCCCACACGGCCGACTTCCCCTTCAGCCCGAGGGTCGTCCGAGTCCATCCCCATCTGGGTCGGCAGATCGAACGCCACGGACAGCCCCGTCTGTCCGGAGTCGAGAAGATACCGGAAGCGCTCGTTCGTCTCTTCGGCCGTTCCGAAACCCGCGTATTGCCGCATGGTCCATGGGCGGCCCCGGTACATGTCGGCGTACACTCCGCGTGTGAACGGCCACTGACCGGGTTCTCCCGGCCCCGGGTCCCGTCCTCCATCACCGGAGTGGTAGACGCGCCGGATGTGGATGCCCGAGGTCGTGCGGGGGCCCCTCTCATCGGACATGGCTTACCTCTGCTCCAGTCTCAGCAGCACCGCATCACGCTCGACGGCCTGGCCGGGCCGCACCTCTATCGACTCCACCCGCCCGGGGGCGGCCGCCCGCAGCTCATTCTCCATCTTCATCGCCTCCATGACCACGAGCCCGTCCCCCTCTTCCACCTCCTGGCCTTCAGCTACCTCGATTCGAACTATGAGTCCGGGCATCGGAGCCACCAGGTCCCGTCGGGTCTCCACCGGTGCGATATGGGAAGCGAGTTCCCGGATATGCCGCGTCCGCTCGTCCTCGACTCTGACCTCGAGAAGTCTTCCCTCCAGTTCGACCACCCAACTCGATTCCTGGCGCCGGGCAAACAGGGAGAGCGATCGGCCATCCAGGCGTAAGTGCTGGCGATCCGAACCGGGCAGAGTCGAAATGTCAGCCTCCAGCACCTCGCCGTCTACGGTCAGGCCGGAATCGGCGATGACCACTTCCCGAGTGTCGTCGCCGATGTGCGCGTAGTAGCGAATCGCTCCGTCTGAGCTCACGATTTCCTCCGATCCCTCAGCGTCGGTGCATCCACGCGATCGTCTCCACATGTGCAGTCTGCGGAAAGGCATCGAACGGCTGTACTTCCGCGAGATCCCAGGCAGCCTTCAATCTTCCCAGGTCCCGGGCCAATGTCGCCGGGTCGCAACTCACGTAAGCCAGGCGACCCGCGGATCCGGAGACCAATGCCTCGGCCACGCGACGAGACAGCCCCGCACGGGGCGGGTTCACGACGACCAGGTCGGCCGGCAGGAGGTCGTCGATTCGGCTTTCCACACGCGCGGCCTCCACGTCCAGGCGAGCACCCGACAGCGATGCCGCCCTCCTGCATGCCGCAACGGCGGCTCCGGAGACCTCGCACGCCGTGACCCGGGCCCCACGCGTCGCCCACCGAATGGCCCGCGCCCCGACTCCGGAATACAGATCCAGGACGCGCCGTCCGACCAGGTCTCCGATCCGCGGCTCCAGCCAGCGATCCATTTGGGCCGACACTTCGCGGTTCACCTGGAGGAACACGCCAGCCGGGAGATCGAACTCGATGTCCTGCCAGCGATCCCTCAGTGTCCGCGAACCAGCGAGGCACCGGGGAGGGCCGACAGGCCGTGCCTGGTGGCAAGCGACCACCTCGGGCACTCGCTCGACCAGGGTGCGGCAAGTATCGGGATGCAGGGCCTCTCCACCGTGGAACAAGAGATCTACCTCCCCGTGGCTCGCCGCCCGAATCGTCAGCCGAGCGTTCGGATCGGAAGGCGGATCGCAGTGTCCCTGCTCCCACCCCTCCCGCAACGCGCACCACGTTGACCGGATCGGGGCTTCGGCGAGAAGGCACTCCTCTATGTCGGCTACGGCCCCAGGATCGTCGATCCTCCGGTAGCCCGCGAGAACTCGACCCGGCTTCATTTCGAAGGAAAACGTGACCCGATTTCGATACGCGAACTCGCTCGGTGCGGCGATCAGATCGGGCACTGAAGTGGCGAGGCCGCCGATCCGACGGAGAGCCTCCTGAACCACACCTCGTTTGACCTGCCTCTGTCCCGATGGCTCTAGGTGCTGGAGACGACAGCTGCCGCAATCATCGTAAGCCGGGCAGGGAGGCTCTCGCCGTCCCGTCCCGTGCGCGACGAACTCGCGGACGCGTCCTCTCGCCCAGCGAGGCTTGGCCTCGACGATCTCCACTCTGACCACATCCCCGGGCGCGGTGCGTGGAACGAAGACGACCCGACCGGACTCTTCCCTGCCCACTCCATCACCACCGCCGGCTATTCGCTCCACCTCGATCACCGTGGTATCCCGCTCCACCGGCTCAGTCCAGGCTGCGGTGGGATCCATCCCCGCCACCCGACTCATTCGATCGACCTGAATTGGAGGCGCCACTCGCTGATCTCCGCACTCCGATCTCCCAGCCGGTGTCCCTGAACGAGAACGGGGCCCCCGTTCCGCGCCCGGTGCTCGAGCAGTGTCGCGGCGACCGCGGCGGCCCAGGCGTGCCAATCGTCCCCGGCCGCCTCCACCAACTCGGGATGCCGATCCACGTATCGGACCGAGATGTTCCCGGCCCTGAAGTCCTCCTCGTCCAGCACGGCCAGATGAAACGGTTGTGTGGTGCGGATTCCCTCGATCTGGAGCTCCCGCAGAGCCCGTCGCATCCTCAGAATGGCTTGATCTCGGGTCGGGGCGTGGACGATCAGCTTGCCGAGCAGCGGATCGTAATGAAGACCGACCTCGGAGTGCTCGACGATTCCACCGTCCCAGCGCACCCCTGGCCCGCACGGCACCTCGAGCGTCCGGACCCGGCCGCTGGAAGGAAGAAAGCCATTGAACGGGTCTTCGCCACTGATCCGACACTCGAGGGAATGTCCGACCGGCCAGTCGGGACGCATTTCGACCGATAGGGGCAATCCCGCGGCCACGCGGATCTGCTCCCGAACCAGATCCACTCCCGTGACGAACTCGGTCACCGGGTGCTCGACCTGGATTCGCGTGTTCATCTCGAGGAAGTAGAACTCACCCCCCTGATACAGGAATTCGACGGTTCCAGCCCCGACGTACCCGACAGCTTCTGCCGCCGCGACGGCCACACCGCCCATGCGGCCGCGCAGCTCGCCGTCTACCGCCGGGGAGGGAGACTCCTCGATGAGCTTCTGGTGCCGCCGCTGTATCGAGCACTCCCGTTCACCGAGGTGGATCACCGTGCCGTGCGCATCCGCGAGCACCTGGATCTCGATATGACGGGGGTCGGCAAGGTACTTCTCCAGGTAGACCCTGGAGTCACCGAACGCCTGACCCGCCTCCCGGCTCGCCGCCACGAGCGCTCGCGGAAGGTCGGCGGCCGACTCGATCACGCGCATTCCCTTTCCGCCCCCTCCCGCGGCCGCCTTGAGCAGAACCGGCCAGCCGATCCGATCCCCCTCACGCTCACCCTGCTCCGCGTTCTGGATGGCCTCCGATCCGGGTATGACCGGGACTCCCGCCTCGATCATTCTCGCTCGAGCAGCCGTCTTGTCCCCCATCTCGGCGATCGCCTCGGGGGACGGCCCAACAAAGACGAGTCCCGCGTCGGCCACGCTCCGGGCAAACGAGGGGCTTTCGGCCATGAAACCGTAGCCGGGGTGTATGGCCTGGGCGCCTGTTTCGCGGGCGGCGCGAATGATGACTTCTGACCGCAAGTAGCTCTCTGAGGCGGGCGCTGGTCCTATCGCTACGGCTTCGCCGGCGATGAGGACGTGTGGAGACAGCCGATCCGCGTCCGAATACACGGCGACCGTGCGAACTCCCATTTCCTGACACGCCCGAATCACCCGGACGGCGATCTCGCCCCGATTGGCTACGAGGATCTTATCGAACACGACGGGACCTCACAGGGGAATATTGCCATGCTTCCGCGGCGGATTCCGCTGTCGCTTGTTGCGAAGTAGCTCCAGCCCCGAAACGAGTCGTGCCCGGGTCTCGCGCGGGTCGATGACGTCATCCAGAAAGCCGCGTTTCGCAGCCAGGTACGGGTGCGCGAACCGCTCCCGGAACTCACTCTCCAATTCCGAGATGCGGGCTTCACGGTCGGCGGCGTCGGCCAGCTCCCGCCGATACAATATTTCCACCGCGCCCTTCGGCCCCATCACTGCCAGCTCGGCCGTCGGCCACGCGAAGTTCAGATCGCCCCGGATGTGCTTGGAGGACATCACGTCGTAGGCCCCACCATAGGCCTTCCGCGTAATCACCGTGAGCTTCGGCACGGTGCTCTCGCAGTATGCATACAGCAGTTTGGCCCCGTGCTGGATGATGCCCCCGTGTTCCTGCGCCACGCCCGGCAGAAAGCCAGGCACGTCCTCGAAAGTGACGAGAGGCAGATTGAAAGCATCGCAGAACCGAACGAACCGAGCCCCCTTGCGGCTGGCGTCGATGTCCAGCACGCCTGCGAGCACCGCCGGCTGGTTCGCCAGGATTCCGACCGGGAAGCCCCCCAGGCGAGCGAACCCTACGATCAGATTGCGGGCGAAGCCGGAGTGAACTTCCAGGAAGTCTCCCTCGTCCACGATCCGACCGATCACATCGTGCATATCGTAGGGCTGCGCAGGAAGATCGGGAATCACATCCAGCAGGTCTTCGTCAGCCCTCCCCGGAGGATCCTCGGAGATGCACACGGGAGGATCTTCCGAGTTGTTGGACGGTAGGAATCCGAGCAGGCGCCTTACGGCCTGGAGGCTCTCGATCTCAGTCGGGTGCGAAAAATGGGCTACACCGGAGCGAGTGCTGTGCACTCCGGCACCGCCCAGTTCCTCGAAAGTCACGTCCTCGTGCGTCACCGTCTTCACCACGTTTGGACCCGTGACGAACATGTGACTGATCCCCTGGACCATGAACACGAAGTCCGTGATCGCGGGCGAGTACACCGCGCCTCCGGCGCACGGACCCAGGATTACGCTGATCTGCGGTACGACCCCCGAGGCCAACGTGTTGCGCAGAAAGAGCTCCGCGTAGCCGCCGAGGGACGCCACCCCCTCCTGGATCCGGGCACCCCCGGAATCGTTGAGGCCTACGACCGGAGCACCGTTCTGCATGGCCAGATCGACGACCTTGCAGATCTTCTCGGCATGTGTCTCCGAGAGCGATCCTCCAAACACCGTGAAGTCCTGGCTGAACACGTACACCGTTCGCCCATCGATGCGTCCGTACCCCGTGACGACGCCATCGCCTGGAATTCGTTGCTCGGCGAGGCCGAAGTCTACGCTGCGGTGTTCCACGAACCGGTCCAGCTCGACGAAGGACCCGTCGTCGAGCAGTACGTCGAGCCGTTCCCTTGCCCCGAGCTTCCCCCGTTCGTGCTGTCGCGCCAGTCGTTCCGGTCCCCCACCCTCCAGAGTCCGGCTGCGCAGCTCCTCGAGCTCCCGCAATTTGTCACGTGCGCTCACTGCCTGGCCTCACCTTTCTCTTCTTCCTCTTCCAGCTCCTTGAGGAATTCCTCGAGCTCCCGCTGTTCCTCGGCCCACTGGAGCATCTCTCCCGCGTCCGGGACCCGCAGCTCACCGTCCTCAATGAGACGCACGAATACTTCGCGCCGGAGTGCCCCAGTCCGGAGGTCCACACTCAGGTCTCCCGTGGCCCCGAAGTGCACTTCGCGCCGCACGGCTCGTCCAATGGAACCCCGACGGTGCGGCTCTGCCTCCGGGATGCCCACCAGAATCAGGTTCATCGCGTCAAAGCCCAGGGCAGCAAAAAGGTTATCGGGCAGAGACTTACGGTATGTTGCCTCGTACGCCGCCTTAAATTCCTGCCACGCGGTGCCCGGGCTCATCTGGTCCAGGTACGTCCCGACGAGTCGGTGGTCTGAGTAGCTCGCCTCGAGCCGCCGGAGCACGGCGGGATCCGACCAGTTCGCGTCTCCCGCCGTCACCCACCGACGCAGGCCGTAGTACACCAGCTGGGGGGCTATCTGGAGCACCGTCCTCGGTCCATCGGAGAACACGATGACGGCCTCGGGTTCCGCGGCCGCCAGAGCGGTGATCTGCACAGCGAACGTCGTGGAGTCCGGGACGTACGCCTCTGATGCGAGGACCCTCCCGCCCCAGGCCTCAGCTTCCATCCGAAGTGCCTGCAACGACCCGGGTGACCAGCCAATCGGGTAGAGCACGCCAAAGTTGCGGAGGCTCAGATACTCGGCCATCCAGGATACGATGGCTGTCGCGACGTCCGCTTCGCGGCGGTCCTTGTCCCACAGACTGTAGGCGTCAGGTTCCAGCCCCTGCCCGCCTGTCGCCGTCGGGCTGATCAGGAACAGGTCGTCCCGGTCGCGACGGATGGCCGCCGACACCAAAGCTTCGCTACGGATAGGCCCGAGCACCGCCACCACGTCTCTCTTCTCCAAAGCCTCGACGTGCTCGATCCCGGTGTCCACGCGAGAGCTGTCATCCAAAATGATCAGCTCGACCGCCGCTCGGTTGGGATCCGTCTCGTATCGCTCCAGGGCTAGCATGGCACCCTCGAGGGCCTGCTCTCCTACCGTCGCGAAGCGGCCCGTCGCCGGAAGAACCAGCCCTATCCGAACAGGCTCGCCAGCGCGTTCGACCCGACCCTCGAGCACGTCTTCCGCCTTGTCTCGCTCCGCTCCGTCGGGCGCCCCCGCCAATACCTGCTCCGCCAGCATTCGAGCGCTATCAGGATGGTCTGCGATGGCCAACGCCCGCGCCAATTCCGCGCTGACGATCGATCTCGCCTCTTCTCGGGCGTCCGGGCTGTCCAGGAGTTCGCTGAGCTCACGGATCGAGAGCTGCTCCGCGAGATGACGCAACGTCTTCCGGTCTCCACCATCGAGTTCGAACGGTGCACGCACCAGAACCTGCGCCGCCCTGTCTTCCGCTCCCACCGAATCCAGCAGCTCCGTCAGGTCCTCGGCGCTTCCAGGATCGAGCTCCTCGATTCCGAGCCAGGCGCTCCACAGCGAATCGGCGATGGCCGCTGCAACTCCCCGGTCACCGTCGTCCAGTGCGGCCCGGGCATCTTCCAGCGGAGCAGCGTCCAGAGTTCGCTCCCGCGTAACCTCCGGCTCACCCGGCTCCGGTTCGGGTGGCGCAAGCGCGCTCTGCCCGCTGGCACAACCAGCCGCCATAGCCGCCATTATGAAGAACCACCTGCGCATCCCACCTCCAGTAGATACAACGCAGGGGGCCCGACGCCACTCGCCGGGCCCCCTGCGAGGCAATTGTGCTCTCACGGCTGAGAGTCGCCGGTCAGGACGCCTTGTCCTCGTCGTCTTCGGCAAGCTCCACGGCGCCAGAATCCTCGTCGGGCGATTTCTCGGACTCCGCGCCCGCATCCTGGACTTCCGGCTCGACCTCGGCTTCTACCGTCACTTCCTCGACGACCTCCTCCACCACGTCCTCGGCTTCTGCCGCTGCTTCCTCGACGACCTCCTCCACCTCGGCCTCTGCTTCTACCGCTGCTTCCTCGACGACCTCCTCCACCTCGGTCTCGGCTTCTACCGCTGGACCCTCGACAGCTTCCTCGACTTCCGCTTCAACGTCGTCTTCAGAAACAACTTCCTCAGAGGCTGCAGTCTCTTCATCAACCTGATCACTGACGGGCTCCGCCGCCTTCGCCGCCGCTCGCTCCTCCACCCCTGGCGCAGCCGTCACGGACAATACGATCCGCCGGTTAATGGGATCGGACTCGAGCACCTTGAGCTCCAGACGGTCTCCCTCCACGAAAAGGTCTGCCGGCTCTCCGAGCTCTTCCTCCACTCCGAGCTGTGAGATCGGGACAAACCCCTCGACATCGTCACCGAGATCTACTACCAGGCCCTTGTCGAGAAGGCGGACGACATGTCCTTCAGTGTCGGTCCCAGGCTCGAATCGCTGGGCGAGCTCGTACCACGGATCATCATCGACCTGCTTGAGGCCCAGTGAAATCCGTTTCTGATCCGGGTCGATACTGAGGATTACGACTTCTACTTCCTCACCCTTTCGCACGACTTCCGACGGATGCTGCACCCGCCGGGTCCAGCTCATGTCCGAGATGTGCACCAGACCGTCGATACCAAGCTCGACCTCGACGAATGCACCAAAGGAAGTGAGGTTCCGGACCACCCCCTTGATCTTCGATCCCGGCGGATACTTGGCTGGAAGGGCGAGCCACGGGTCCTCCTCCGTCTGCTTCATACCGAGCGAGATCTTCTTCTCCTCTTCATCGACACGAAGCACGACGCACTCGATCTCATCGTTGATCGAGGCGAGCTGCGACGGGTGCCGAACGTTACGCGTCCAGCTCATCTCGGAGATGTGCACGAGACCCTCTACGCCCTTCTCCAACTCGACGAAGGAGCCGTAGTTGGTGATCGAAACCACGCGGCCACGAACCCGGCTGCCCACCGGGTACTTGGCAGCAACATCCTCCCAGGGATAGGCCTGCAGCTGCTTGAGACCGAGCGAGATGCGCTCGCGGTCCCAATCGATGTCGAGGATCTTGACCTCCAGATCGTCCCCGATCTGGCACAGCTCGGACGGATGGCCGATGCGCCCCCACGACATGTCCGTGATGTGCAGGAGACCGTCCATGCCGCCAAGGTCGATGAACGCTCCGAAGTCCGTGATGTTCTTTACGACCCCCGTCCTGACCTGGCCCACCTGGAGCTCCGTCTTCAGGGACTCGCGCTTCGTCGCCCGCTCTTCTTCCAGGATCACCCTTCGGCTCACGACGATATTGCGGCGTCGCTTGTTGAGCTTGAGGATCTTGAAGTCATACTCCTGGCCGATCAGCTCGTCCACGTTCGGGACTCTGCGCAGAGCGATCTGTGATCCGGGCAGGAACGCGTCGACCCCCATCAGGTCCACCGTGACGCCACCCTTGATCTTGCGCTTCAGAATACCGGGGACTGTGCGATCGTTGTCGTAGGCCTCCTTGATCTTCTCCCAGACGCGAAGGAAGTCGGCCTTCTTCTTCGAGAGGACCACGACGCCTTCCTGGTCTTCCAGGCTTTCCAGGAAGACCTCGACCTCATCGCCCGCCTCGATTGCCTCTGGATCCCGGAACTCCTCCAGTGGGATCAAGCCCTCCGACTTGAATCCGACGTCCAGGATCACCGCCGACTCCGTCTTGCGCAGGACGGTCGCCTTTACGATCTCGCCCTCCGCGATCTCGCTCAGCGTATCCTCGTACAGCGCCATCATCTCGTCGAATTCTTCGGACGAGTACTCGCCGCCCTCCAGCATGTCGACCGACATTCCTTCGGCCATGCCGTAGGCCAATGTCGTCCAGCCCTCCTCCGGGTCGCTCGACTCGTCGTCCATGGAAGGTCGGATCGCGGGGCTCTCCTCCTCGACGGCTGCGGGCTCGCCCGAGGTTGTGCCTTCCGAAGCTTCGGCACCTGCCTCGACTGCCGCCTCTTCCTCTGCAGCGGGAGGCTCTGCCTCGACGTCGATGGCGACTTCCGGCTCCTCGGGGATCATCGCGGATTCGTCGGCCGCGGGCTCCTCGATCGGCTGGCCCTCAAGGTGCGGATCGGTCGGGAGAGTGTCGGCCAGTTCTTCAGCCGGGCTTTCGCTGGCGGTGGTCTGCTCGTCCTTCGTACTCATTCGGTGTGTACCGTTCGGGTTTGGCGTCCGCCCCGGATCTCAAAAACACGCAGGCAGGAAAGCGAGACCGCTCATCCTGCCATTCGATCCGTCGATGGGCGCGCTCAGGGGTTGAAGTCATGTTTGTCGATAGACGGACAATAGCAGAGAATACTAGATCCGGCGTGGGATTGAGTCAACCAACGGCCGACTCCCGATCGCGGGCCAACGATACGATGCGACCAACGACGTCCGTGGCGCTCATCTCCGTGGTGTCCAGCTCGATCGCATCCGCGGCGCGACGCAGTGGAGCGACTGCACGACTCGAATCCAGCTTATCTCTCGCCGAAAGCCTGGCGGCCTCTTCGCGTACGGCCTCTTCCGTGGGCTCTCGACCGCGCTCGAGAAGTCGCCGCCGCCCCCGCTCCTCAGCCGACGCGACCAGAAACACCTTCAACTCCGCATCGGGGAACACCACGGTGCCGATGTCCCGTCCGTCGCACACGACGCCGCCGTGACCGCCGGCCGCCTTGATGAGGCTCAACACTCTATCTCGAACCGCCTGTCGCGCGGATATCTCCGAAACCCGGGCCGAGGTTCCAGGGGACACCAGGTTGAGGCCCGGATCCACTCGATCCACCAGGACCCTGTATCCAGAGCCCGCTCTCTCGAGCTCGATCCAGAGTCCCGCCAATCGCTGGTTGAAACCCACTTCGTCGGAAGGCCAGCCCTCCTCCAGCGCCGCCCATGTAATCGCCCGGTATACGAGGCCGGAATTGAGATGACAGTACCCCAGAGCCCTTGCCACCCGGGCAGCCGTAGTGCTCTTGCCCGACGCAGCCGGCCCGTCGATCGCGATCGTGATTCCGCTCACCGCGAATCTTCTCCAGTCGTCACCTGTTTCAGAGCTTCCCAGTAGCCCGGAAATGATACATCCGCGCATTGGGGATCGTCCACGGTGACTTGACACCCGGGGGCCGCCCCCAGTGCCCCGAACGCCATGGCGATACGGTGGTCGCCCCCGGTGCGAACGACACCTGTGACCGGCGCATGGGCGCCGTGCACCCTCAATCCGTCAGTCAATTCCTCGCAGCGAACGCCCAGCGTCCTCAGATTGGACGCCAGGAAAGCCAGCCGGTCGCTCTCTTTCATGCGCAGATCTCCCGCCCCGCGGACCACAGATACCCCCGGAATTCGACTCGCCAGGACCGCCAGAGCCGGTATCTCATCGACGAGCCGAGGTACGAGCGCTTCTTCGATCGAGAACGGGTGCATCGTGGATGCGATCACCGAGATGTCCCCTACAGGTTCACCTGCCTGGACCCCCGTTAGCACCGTCCGCACCTCCACGCCCATTTCCGACAACACATGCAGAAACCCGACTCGCGTCGGGTTCAGTCCTACTCCCCGGAGCGTCAGATCCGTGCCCGACAGCAAGGCTGCCACGATCAGGAAGGCTGCCGAAGAAACATCGCCCGGCACGGCGGCCGCGAGCGGTTTCAACCCGCCGCTCCAGCTCGACGCAGGGAATCGGATGCGCTCGCCCGCGCCCTCCGGCTCTGAAATGATGGGGGCGCCCTGCGATCGGAGGATTCTCTCCGTGTGATCCCGGGGCCGGAAGCGGTCCAGGATTTCGACGTCCGTTCGAGATGTGAGCCCTGCGAGCAGGAGTGCCGCGCGAACCTGGGCAGACGAGATGCGGGGCCGATAGCGCAGGGCACGCAATCCTCCGCTTGCCCGGCCCTCGATTCGGAGGGGCAGGTGATCGCGGCGATCCGTGTATCGGATCTGCGCGCCCATGGCCTGCAGGGGATACACCACCCGATCCATCGGTCGGCGACTCAACGACTCGTCGCCGCGCAACTCCGCGTCCACGCCGAGGCCCGCCACCAGGCCGGTCAGAAGCCGTGCGGTCGTACCGCTGTTGCCGCAGTCGAGGCCCGAGGTCGGGGACCGCCATCCAGTCGATCCCTTGATCGCCATGCGACCCGCGCCCCCGTCCTCCACGGCGCCCCCCAGCGCTCGGAGGCACGCGGTGGTGCTCCTTACATCGAGGGATGCGGGCATTCCGGTCAGGACGGAGTCGCCTTCAGCAAGAGCCGCGAGAATCAGGAACCGGTGCGCGATCGACTTGTCCCCGGGGACGCATATCTCGATCAATCCGAGCTACCCCCCACCATCTCCTCACTCAAGGGCACCTCCAGGCTCAGTCCGTCCTCGGCCGCCACGGCCCGGTGGACATCCTCCGCTTCCCGAACGAGCCTGTGGGCCTGCTCCGAGTGCCGGGCGCTGAAGTGAGTGAGGACCAGGCTCCTCACCCCCGACCGCTCCGCCACGGTCGCCGCCTCTCGCGCGGTCGAGTGCCGGGTGTCTCTGGCTCTCTCCGCCTCCTCCTCCGAGAAGGTGGCCTCGTGAATCAGCAAATCCGCCCCGCGGGCAGTCCTCACTGTGGCTTCACATGGCCTTGTGTCTCCGGAATACACCACGGTACGCCCCGGCCGCGTCGGCCCCACTACCTGTGAGGCCCTCACCACGCCGCCGTCATCCAGCCGCACATCCTCTCCCCGGTGAAGCCTGCCGAAAGCGGGTCCTTCAGGCACTCCGAGTTTGCGGGCCAGGTCCACATCGAAACGCCCGAGTCGATCGTGTTCCACGAGAGCAAATCCAATGGACGCGGGGGTGTGCTCGACCGGAAAAGCCCGAATCTCGAAGCCTTCGTACCGCACCGCTTCCCGCGCCGGAAGTTCTCGAACCGAAACGGAGAACTGCAGCCGATCTCCCCCCAGCTCGACCGTGTCCCGCAGACGGCCCTCGCTGCCAACTCCTCCCCACACGACCAGGTCCGCCTCCCGGCCTTGAAGGCTCATGGTCCTCAGGAGACCGGGCAGGCCCAAGTAGTGATCGGCGTGCAGATGACTGATGAAGATCTCTCGCACACCGAAACCGACGCCGAAACGCATCATCTGGCGCTGCGTGCCCTCACCGCAATCGAAGAGAAACAGCTCCCCTTCCCTCTGGACGGCGATGGCTGACACGTTGCGCCGCACCGTGGGACGCGAGGAGGAAGTTCCGAGAAAGGTGATTCGAAGCAAAGTCGGAGTCCGATGCCGTTGGAGCCGCCGCGTGAGTCGAGCAAGCTACATGGAACCCGTGCAACGTCAACTGGCAGTGATCGCCGTTGGCCACCAAGGCACGGAGAATGCACTGCGAGTCCCGGGTCCGCTGCGTACGTCCAGTCTGGGCGTGCGTCCGGTCCATTATGCGCCGTTCAGTTGCACTGCGCTTTACCGGGAAGCCCCGCAAGATGAACGAAGCCACGGACGGATTCAGGCTGCTGGCCCGGCTGCGAAGCCTCGAGCTGCAGCTTCGCCACCTGCGAGAGGACTGGCGATCCTTCCGAGATCAGCCCTCTCCGGAGACGTTCTCCGATGTCCGCCGGCGCTCCCGGCAGTTCTCGGAAGCGCTCGAACAGTGGGGCACCAGCCTGGAGCGGCTTGACGCGTCGGCCGGAGTTGAACTCGCGCATCCCGGTCCGGCGGAGGTGCCACGGGATCGCCCTGCGCCGAGAGAGGTCGTGGCTGCCAGCCGGGATCTCGATGCCAAGGTCTGGGAGGCCGCCCGCCGGTGGAAGGAAGTCCTGGACGCCGAGGAAGCAGAGGATTTGGGAAGCCTGGTCTCGGTGCTCGAGAGCCTGGCCGACCGATCGGCGACGTTGATCATCGCCCTCGGTGGATCCGTCACCGCCAGCCAGTCTGGCGAGACTCCGTCGAACATCGAACGTGGAGACCCCGAAGTCGCTATTGAAGGGGTCGCAGCCGAGCTGGAAGGAATGCTGTGGCGCTTACAGGCAGATTGGAATCAGGTGCGCCGAGCGCCCAGCGCCGACCGCGTGCGCCTCCTGCACGAGAGCTTCCGGGTGGCAGCGGAGACGGCCGCCGAACTGCGCGAACTCCGCAAGCGTGTCGGAAACTCCAGATTCCGCCGGTCGCTTCGGGTGGGGCGGCAGCTCACGGACGGAGTCCATTTCCTGCCCTACCGGGACCCGTTCACCGGCGTTTACAACCGGGAGGGTTTCGACGAGCTCGCCGAGGGGGAGCTCAAGCGCTGCCGGAGGTACGGGCGCCGCTTCGGACTTCTCATCCTCGAGATCTCGCCGCCAGACCTCGCCGGGCTACAGCGTGCAGTGGCTACGGCGCGAGCGGAGCTGCGGGAGTACGACCTGATAGCCCGCTACGTAGACGACCTGATCCTGATCGGTATCCCGGAAGGGGGCCCGGGCGCCACACGAAGGGTGGCCAGCCGCGTGCTGAAAGCCCTGCGCGCCGAGAACATGGGTCGCTGGTTCCGTAGGCTTGCCTATGCGACGCTGCCGGAGGACGGCTCGACCCTCGGAGGCCTGATCGAAGAAGCCCGGACGCGTCTTCAGCCGTAGCAGTCGAGGCCCTCGTCCGGACCCGCCACCGGAATCGACGTCTCGAGGCTCTGGAGCGCCTCCTCCGCCGCCGTGTCCACCTGTCGCAGCGTCTCGGTCTCGATTCGAAGCAGGACAGCCTCGTTCCACTCTCGTGTATCTGCTCCTGGATCCGCCACCTGGCCTTCCGTCGGAACCAGGTGTCTGTCGAGCCCCACCAGGTACTCTTCGTACATGCCGATCGGGTCCCGCCGGCCCCAGGTCTCGAAGAGCTCCGGATCCAACATCCGCCTGGCCTCCCGCTCGTCGTGCGTGGCGTGTCCTCCCATCCGGAAGGTCTCGGCCAGGATCATGACGGGCCCCCTTCCCTCGCGGCACGCAGCGACCGCCCGACGCGCCGCGGCGTGCACGTCTAGAACGTTGTTCCCGTCCACTGCAAGGGCGGCCATCCCGTACGCGGCCCCCCAACCGTTGAAATCCGGCGCCCGGTGGTGCTGCCGAAGGCCGGTGCCCAGAGCGACCTGGTTGTTCTGAATCACGAACACCACGGGAAGATTCTGCACCGCAGCGAAGTTCAGGGCTTCGTGGACTTCGCCTGTCTTGGTCGATCCGTCCCCTATCCAGGTCATGGCCACCCGGTCCTCGGACCGCCGTTTGAAGGCCAGTGCGTACCCGTTCACCACGGTGGATACCGACCCGACCATGCTGATCGGCGCCACGACTCCCCGGGTGAAGTCCCCGAGATGCAGGTCGCGGCCACGCGTGGGCCCGTCGGCCGTACCGAGATAGGACTTCAGCAGGTCGGCCATCGGAATGCCCATCTCGTGACACGCCCCGGCGTTTCGGATCATTGGCGCAACGATATCCCCACCCGGGCGGCGTCTCAGCGCGTGTACCGCTCCGACCGTCACCGCTTCTTCTCCCGTCCCGAGCCACGCCTTCGAGATCACGCCGCGCTTGACCCAGCGCTTGAGCGCGATGTCATGAAGACGGAAGCGCAGAAGTCCGAGATACAGACCAAGCAGTGTCGCATCGTCCAGGTCTCTCACGACCGAAGCTCGGTCCGGCTGATCCTCGAATCTCTTCCGGTACTCCACCATCACCTGGGGTGATGCGTCCCAGTCCACGTACTCCGGTGGATCATATGCTGAGTAGCGCCTCAACCGACCTGCCCTCCTCTCCGCGAAAGCCTCGCCGCGCCCCTGGTCACCTGGAGCCGTGCGCTCCCCATCGGATAGCTCATGCCATATTATGCTATGTAAGCCGACGAACGCTTGCCAGCACTCACCCAGATCGCCCGGGCGGGATGTCTCCTCGGACCCGCCTGGCCACAACGTCCCAGGATCCGAGCCTGCATGCCCGAGCAGCCGCCAGCGCGTCCCGATTCAGGCTTCCGGCTTCCCCCTGGCGCCGTGAGGGCCGGGATCACCGTGTTCGTCATCGCGACCCTCATGGGTTTCGGGGCCCTGTTCCTGATCACGCACGATCTGCGCGGGAGCATCGAAGGCTTCCGCACCTTCGATCTACGGTGGGCCCTTCCGGCGCTGGCGCTCGCCTCGATGGACTGGTTCGGCAGCGGCCTCAGGATCTGGCTTCTCACTCGCCCCCTAGGCATTCGCCTCTCTTACTGGCGGTGCGCTCAAATCGGGGGTGTCTCCTCGGCACTGGCGTATCTCACACCCTCGGGCACGGGAGGCGGCGCGGCCCTCCTGTACGGCCTGGTCAGGAGCGGCGTGTCGCTCGGTCGAACGGTAGCAACCAACTTCGCCAGCGTGATCGTCAATCTGACGTTCTTGTCACTGGCCGGGTTCGCGGCATGGTTCTTCGGAGCGGCTGGAGCGATCGAGGACATCCGCCTCCCGGTGGCGAACATCTCGGCTGCAACACTGTTCGAGTGGGCGGCCCTAGGCTTCGCGGGGGTTGGCGTGGTGGTCATACTTCTGGCTGCCGCTCCTCGCCTTCCGCGCTTGCTTCTCCTCCGGTTGTTCGGCCCTTCCGTCCGTGTGCGCCGGGTGCTCAAGGTGCTGCAGGAGCTGCACGGCAGCCTGATCATCTACGCCCGAAGGGGGAAGCTGGCGCTGTTCCTGGCGGTGCTGTCGAACGTGCTGCAATTTGGAGCGCGCTTCGTGCTCGGCTGGGTCGTGCTGCGGGGGTTCGGTGTAGACGCCGGTTTCTGGAACGTGGTCACCCTGCACATCCTCCTTCAGTTCCTCCTCTACTTCATGCCCACGCCAAGCGGAAGCGGCATCGGGGAGATGCTCGCTCCGGCGCTGATGAGTCCGTTCCTGGCCGACAGCTTGCTGGTGGCGTACACCGCTGTATGGCGTTTCTTCTTGAACTACGTGACGATCATAACGGGCGGCTCGCTATTCGTGCGGTGGATCGGGGAGGACGCCACGGGAGTATCTCTTGAGGGGACGGAGGGGGCAGCGAACGGCCAAGCGGGAGGCGCCTCATGAAGCAATGCGGAAAGTGCGAAGCCATCATTCCTGACGACGCGCGCCTGTGCCCCCATTGTCGAGAAGCGCAGAAACATGGCGATCGGCTGCCTCAGATCTTCCTGGTCGGAGTCAGCGTGGCGACCGCCCTTGCAGTCCTGGTGGAGAGTTGTCCCGCCATCATGCCGTGGTAGGCCGCTGGCGCGTAAACCGACGCCGGCACACCTTGTCCTGTGCGGGTCGCGGAACAGGCCACATGAGCACTTCGAGTTGAGGGGTCATGAGAAGACACAGATGGCTTTCGCTCGCGGTCGGGTTGCTCCTCCTGGGCGCGGCATGCGTGGGACATGCCTACCTTCCGGGCGATCCGGGGGGTGCCAAGTCGGACATCAGCGGCGCGGACGTCCGCGAGGCGTGGCTTGCGGCTCACCCCGAAACCGACCCTGAGATCGCCGACGCCATCAGGGAGGCCGTTTTCGTCCCGGGCATGAGTCTGGAACACAGGGACGTCATCACCAACCCGAAGAGGAAGGGCAGCACGGGAAACGGCTTCTGGAGATCGCGCACGACGGGCGACGAGACGCGATACCAGTGGTTCGTGTCGAGCCAGCGAGAGCCCTTCGTCGACGGACGCGACCGGGACGTTTGCGAACTCGTGTTCGTCGGGGATCTCTTGACGACCGTTCGCTACTGCTCGTCGTCAGCTGAAGGGGCTGATTCGGGCTGAACTGGCGGCGCCGGCCCGCCGACCGCACACGAGCGC
>JBDGXI010000248.1:0-3042 GCA_039584685.1 Gemmatimonadota bacterium
CCGACCGGCGGGAGTTTGCCATCGGCCCCCGGCGTCCGATCGCCCGACCACACGACGTCGTAGATCTTCTCCTGCCTGTCGCCGTTGGAATCCAGCCAGCCCTTCACGATCTGGATTCGATCCAGGTTGCCCGAAAGCGGGTCTTTCAGCGCCGCGAGCAGGAAGGTCATGGACTTGCCGTCTGGCGCCGCCCTCAGCGTCGCGCCCATCGGGGCTCCCTTGGCGTACCCGACGTTGGCCGGAAGACGGGTCTCGGCGTCGGCCTGCGTGAAGTCGAAGCCGCCGAAGAACCGAACGAGCATCCGCGGTCCGGTAGTGGCATACGTCTCCTTGCGCATCATGGCGTCGAAGATCGCCCGACGCGTGTTCTCCGTCGCCCACACCGCGGCATACCCCGACGAGGCCATGGACCAGCTGGTGTATTCGAGGTCGCCCATCTTCGCCATCGGGTGCAGGTATCGCTCAGCGCTCGGCTCGGTCCCGGAGTGCTTGCCGAAGAAGTTGTCCTCGCCCGCAGTCGCGAGACCTGTGTGACTGTCGGTCGAGCCGATCATGCCGAACGCGTACGGGTTGACGCCGAGCGCGGCCTCTGCCTGGAGCCCGATCTGCAGTCCCGAGCGCGCGTACTCATACTGCAGCATGTCGTCTTCCTTGGGCTCGCTGAGGTCGAGGTTGCCCTGGTCCCACGTCTCGTAGTCGGCGAATTCATCGGTCGGCGAGAGATAAGGGTGCGCCTCGCCGTCGCCCTTGATCTGCGTGGCCTCGTACAGCGGCTCCCAGCGGGCTCTCGTCTCGGCGTACTCGAGGTCGATCGGCTGGCCGGTGAACGACTCGATCCACGGGAACATGATCCCGTTCGACAGGTTGCCGTTGTGCGCGATGGCGAGGGCCTGACCGCCGGTCCGATCCTCGTACATCTCCAGCCACTTCCACAGGTCTCGCGGATTGTCGCTGCCGAGCGGCTTGAGCGTCGTGTACGGCTCCACCAGACCGGCACGGAAGCCGTCATCCCGGAGAATCACCACCCGGTGCAGATTGGCGCCGGCCGTGTTGGAGGTCCATTCGTAGCCGATGAACGCGGTGAAGTTGCCGGGATCGTTGTATTTCTCGGCCGCGTCGATCGCGACGTCCCAGGCTGCACGGTACGCCGCCGTGCCGGGGAGCGAAGCGAGGGCCGGTGGAAATGCATTCTGCGAGAACGCCACGATGACCTCCGTAGCAGCCTGGACACCGCTCTGGCCACCCTCCTGAACCATGTCATACCAGCGCCGCCCGGTTGGGTCGGCTAGCATTTCCCGATCTCCAGCGTAGAGCTTGGGGAAGAATCCCATGTTGTCGGAGTGGTCCGCCACCACGAGAAAGTCGAGCGGCCGGTCGAGACGTACCGGGAGGCCTGTGGACGAGGTTAGCTCTTCACCGCGGGCGAACCGGTAGGCATCCTCCGGCATCAGCCGGGCCCCGAACGCGCCCGCGTCCATTGACATTCCCGTATGCAGGTGCGTGTCGCCCCAATACACGTTCGTCGGGAAGTTGCGCCCCGCGTAGGGCGAGAAGTGGTCCTGTGCCGGGAATGCACTCTCGACATCATCGTGCGGAGCGGGAAGGCCGGGCGAGTCCTGGGCCTGAGCGATACCTGCCGTGGTAAACAGGGCTACTCCCGCAGCGGCCATGGCGGTCAATCGGAGTTTCATGATTGCAGCTCCTCGGGTGGGCAACGAGTGGTCATCAACGCGTAAACTACTGACTGATGCGGAGAAGCGCACTGACTTCGGTGTATGCGGCCGCGGTCGCACCAGAGGATGTTGGCAGGTCACCCGGATCGAATGCAAATCTGTGGTAGGTCAGCGTCGCGCTGTGCGCCTGAAGAACCGCCGCACCGCCGGATACGTGAACCACGCCAATTCCCAGAACATGGGCGTGAAGATGAACGGCAGCGTGAACGCCGCCGTCGCCGGCTCAGCCGTGATTCGACGGCGCACCGCCTTCGCCTCGTCGTCCGTCACATCGTCGTGGAGGAGCCGACGCCCCTTCGCCGCATAAGACCACATCCATGTCGATGACAGCCCTAGCAGCAACGCGGATACGCTCTCGAAACCGCGCGTCCATGCGGAGGCCGGGAGCTCGGTGCCCACCCGGATGGCGAACAGGAACAGAAGGACGAAGAACAGCTGCATGATCGCGCGCGCTGCGAACTTCCCGTCCGCCCGCTCGACCAGGCTGAAGAGGGTATTGCTCTGAAGCCAGTAGATGATCAGGACGGCCACACCGATCGCGATCAGCACGGTCGTCATCCCCTCAGCGGCCAGGAACTCGCGCCACGAATGCCAGTTCCAGGTCGGCTCGTCCGGACGCGGGAACAGTATGAACACGCGCCATATCGCGATGCCGTACACCACGTCCGTCAGCGTCTCCAGCCGCCGCAGCTGGCTGGTCTCGCGACGCCGCCCCGCGACAGCGCGACCCGGCTGATTCACTCTGAGGTCCCTCCGGCTCGTCTAACCAACGGGCATGCTGTATGAGACGTTCGCCCGGTACTTGTTCCTGGCCGCTGCACCGGGCCAATCATCCGTCGCGAATTCGGTCGCGTACTCTACGTAGAAGTTCCATGTATTGCCCGGGTTGACCAGCACGTAGCCAAACCGGAGCCCGACCGGGAGCTTCCAGCCGCCGAATTCCCAGCTGTATTGGGCCACGAGGTCGTTCGTGCCCAGGTACCAACCCTTGCCGAGCTGGGCCGTGATGAACGGGTTGATGATCAGCGGATGAGCGCCCGTCTCGATCTCGTCGGTCACAACCGGCACCGGTTGGCTGAGGTCCACCACGTCCCGCTTGCCCCATAACTGCTGCATCAGCAGGCCGACGATGAGCTTGTCGTTGAAGAACCGCTGAATGACGGCGCCCGCCAGCCCGTAGGACCATTCGCTACTTCCGACCTTGGAGCTGCCCGGGATGACGATATCGGGGCCGAATCCCGCCCGACCCGTTCCCCAGTCGAAAGGCAGAATCAGGGCGAACAGGTCGGTGGGACTGAACCCCCACTCG
>JBDGXI010000249.1:0-2453 GCA_039584685.1 Gemmatimonadota bacterium
CTCAAGGGCTTCCTCGATTGGAACCAGGACGGTACGGCCAAGGGGTCGTTCGCCATCTCGGCCCTGTATGACGGCGATTTCGGGCTCGCCTTCGTGTTCCCGTTCTTCATCGTCAAGAACTGGGAAGTCAGTCTCAGCGGTGGCTTCGTCATGCACCGGATGTATCTCAAGGATGAAGGCTTCCGTGACTTCGGCTGGCAAGCCACGTACATGAGCTCGGCCTCGCGCTGGTTCGACACGTATTTCGGGGCGGGCGTCGAAGTGGATGAGTACGACAATCCCACGGAAGAGAGTCCGGATCAGACCAGCACTCGGACCGACTTCGTGCTCGAGACGGGTTTCAAGTTCCGCGCGAACGTCGAGGCCATCAAATGGCTCTCGTGGGCTACCCCGTTCTGGGGCGCCCGGTTCGGGATCAAGAACTACGGGTTCTCCAATATCGATCGCCTGACCTACGTGATCGAGTTCGGAGCGGGGGCCTTCTAGCCTTCCGGGCGTAAGTGGCGAGTAGGCAGGGCCGCCGGTGCCTGAGGGTGTCGGCGGTCTTCGTGCATCATGACCATCCGTCCCGCCCGCTGGACGCCGACGAGCCGCTCGATCCAGAGATCGAGGCCAGACTCAGGAGCGGAGGACTTGCGCGGAATGAGCGCCCGGTGAATCCTCGGTGTCCATTGTCGCCGGCTTCAAGCCCGATAACTTCGGAGTATAGTTCTTTTGAGGAATCGAAGACGCGCAACCAGGAGGACCCGGTCATGAGGAAAGCAGTGTCGAAGATGCTCGTCGCGGCCGTGGCCGTGCTGCTGATGTGGACCCTTCCTGCCGACGTCATGGCGCAGGACGAAGTCCCGCCCCAGGTCCTGATCAGGAACGTGAACGTCTTCGACGGGAAGACGGACGGGCTGATCATGAGCCAGGACGTTCTCATCGAGAACAACCTGATCGCCGCGATCGGCAATAACGTCCAGGCGCGAAACGACGCGATCGTCATCGACGGCGGGGGACGCACCCTGATGCCGGGCCTTATCGACGGCCATGCGCACGTGATGATCAACGACAACTTCCCCGCCGTCGAGACCAACATGGACATCACGGACCTGGCGTACCGCGTCACGCTCGTGGCCAAGCGGTACCTGGTCGACGGTTTCACGTCCGTGCGCGACGCCGGAGGGCCCACCTTCGGTCTTCGGCGCAACATCGATGCGGGCGTGATCGTCGGCCCGCGCATCTATGGGGCGGGAGCTTTCATCTCGCAGACGTCGGGCCACGGGGACTTTCGGGAGCGCGGCGATCCCGGCTTCTCGAACAACGTGCCCGGCGACATATCGAACTTCGAGCGGATGGGCATCGGCACCGTAGCGGACGGAGTGCCCGAGGTCCTGAAGGCTACGCGCCTCAACCTTCGCAATGGCGCGAATTTCATCAAGATCATGGGCGGTGGCGGCGGCTCGTCGCGGTTCGATCCCATCGACACGACGCAATTCTCGGTCGAGGAAATCTGTGCCATCGTCGAGGCGGCCGCGGACTGGGGCACCTACGTGTCGGCCCACACTTTCAACGATCGATCGGTAGATCGCCTTCTGGATTGCGGAGTGAAGGCGTTCGATCACGGCTTCTTCATCTCCGAAGAGACCATGCAGCGCATCGCTGCCGAGGGTGCGTTCATCGCACCCCAAATGTGGGGCATCTCGCCGGACATGGCCAAGAACCCGTTGATCCCCTCGTACAAGATCGACATGGTCCTCGCGCTCGGCGAAGAGTTCAAGGACTTCGGGCGACTGCTGCTGAGGCACGGCGTGAAGGTCGTGTTCGCCTCCGATTACGTCGGTGCTTTCGCGGACGCGGAGCGGGCCAGGCGGTACGAGATCTGGTGGCGTACGCAGACGTTCGACAGCAACTACGAAGTGCTGAAGCAGCTCACCTCGACGGCCGGCGAGCTGCTTGCGCTGTCCGGTCCGCGCAATCCGTACCGGGACGGTCCCCTGGGCGTGATCGAGGAGGGCGCCTACGCGGATTTGCTGCTGGTGGATGGTAACCCACTCGAGGACATCACGGTGCTCGGCGGAACGGACGAGTGGTTCGACGCCGACCCCGAGTTCAAGCTCATCCCGACGATTCACCTGGTGATGAAGGACGGCAGGATCTATCGCAACGAGATCGATGGTCGGCTGTCACCCGAGGCGCTGACGTTCTCGGATTTCAATTACCAGGGGGTCATCGGCGACTACGTGCCGGCAAACTGAGTCGTCTCCAGTTCGTCTCAGAAGAGAGGGCCGTCGGGAGCCCCCGGCGGCCCGATCGGCCATTCAGATGAGGCCCGAATGAGTCTTGACTCGACGTTGATTGGTCTGGCATCGCTTGCCGCTGTGGCTTGTGCCGTGACCCCCGCCTGGGCCCAGGAAGCTGAACCCACCGGTGCACCCAACGCCGCCGAAGTGGCCCGCGAACTGTCGAAT
>JBDGXI010000076.1:0-10939 GCA_039584685.1 Gemmatimonadota bacterium
GTGTCTGCCTCGAAGATGATCTCGTGGGCCTTGGCCCTCCAGCCGTGCAGGTGGCCCTTCGGATCCTCGTCTACCCACTCGGGGCGCGCTGACTGGGGACTCATATGCTCTCGTGGTGCGGGAGGTGTCGGATCGACGTCCGGAGATCCAGCCGGCCCGGGCTAGTGTCGAATCAGGGTGCTCCCTGCCCAGCGCATCCGCTACGCCTCCGTCTACCCCGGGCTCAGTCCAGAGGAGGAATCCTCAACACCTGTCCCGGATAGATCAGGTCAGGGTTCTCCAGCATCGGCTGGTTCGCCTCGAAGATGACCATATACTTCATGGCATCCCCGTAGTGGGCCAGTGAGATCTTTGACAGTGAGTCGCCGGACTGTACGGTGTACAGTACGGCCTCCGGCGCCGGCTCCGCCACCTCGATCCGATCGTCCACTCGAGCCACGCCCTGTACGTTGCCGAGGGCCAGGATCACCCGCTCGCGCGTAGCCTGATCCGTGACCTTCCCGAACACCGTCGCTGTGCCTTCATCGTAGTCCACGCGCAGATCTTCCACCTCGAAGCCGTGACCCATGACGGCCCGGGCGAGGGCGTTTCCGCGCATGCGGTTCGCGAGGACTGGATCGTCATCCTCCATGTCCCGGCCCAGCTTGTCGATGCCTTCGCCCCGCGCGTCGTCTCCACCGCCGAACCCCAGCTTGGCCCCGGCTTCCTTCACGAAATCGAAGATTCCCATAATTGCGGCTCCTTGTGGTCGTTGTCCGACTCTGGTCTTGCAGAGTCGTTCAGTTCCTCTTGAACAGGTTTCCGAGCAGGCTTCCACCGATCTTGGAGATGTCGCCGAGGTCGAACCCGTCTCCGTCACTGTCGATCAGGAGGCCGGCCAGCGACGCCTGGTCAGGGGCCGAGGATTCGGCCGCCCGGCGCTCGCCCGTCAGCATATCCGCACACTCACGTTTCGCAGGGCCGATCGAGCTTCCCGGATAGACCAGCGGAAGCTATCCTGCCGCCATGGAGTATACTGTGCAGGTCGAGCTCCTGCCGGAGCATCCGGCGTACGGGGATCCCGAAGCCGCCAGGGGAGCCTTCGCGCCGGCACACCCGGGGGATGCAGGGATCGATCTCATCGCCTGCGAAGCGGCGGTTCTCGCTCCCGGCGAGCGGGCATTGGTGAGCGCCGGTATCCGCCTCGCTCTCCCGCCGGGGCTGGAAGCCCAGGTGCGGCCGACCGGGGACCAGTCAAGGTCATCCTGCTGAACGCGGCGGCGGCGCTCACTTCCTCCGATCTCGTCCGGGTGCCCGGCCCCGAGTCTTTCGAGGACCGGCTGGCCCGGGGGATCGAGTCCCGGACGATCCGGATCGAGCGCGGCGAGCGGATCGCCCAGCTCGTGTTCGCGCAGTTCGAGCGGCCGGCGATCACTGTCGTGGACGCGGTGTCGCCGGATACCGGTCGCGGCGAGGGTGGGTTCGGCTCGACCGGAACCGGGTGAGTCCCTCGATCGGATCCGGCTTCAGGCGCGTAAAGACCCCAGAAAGCGTATCAGCTCCTCGTGGGCCGGCGGCGCCGTGAGTATGTCCCGGTGACCGGCATCGGGGACGAGAACGACGGCGGTCCCCAGGGCCCGCGCCAGGCGCTCCGCCTGTGCAGGCGGGACGCGCGTGTCCTGCCCGCCCTGGACGATCGTGACCGGCAGGCTCTCCCCCAGCTCGCGGGCCCGGGCCTCGGGATCGAGTCCGCGGAAGGACTCCCCCGCCCGAAGTCGCCACGACGGATGGAACAGGCGTGTCAGGAGACCGCCCGGAAGTCCGCGGTCCGAGAAGAAGCTGGCCGTGGTCTCGAACAGGTCAGCCGGGGCCGCCACCAGCGCCAGTCCGTCGATCGGGGCCCCGCGCGCGCACGCGAGGATCCCCGCAGCGCCACCCAGGGAGTGTCCGACCACGACGACGCGCCGCCCCGGCCGGATCTCGCGGATGTGCTCGACCACACGCGTGAGATCGTCACGGAAATGCCGCACGGTCACGGCCGGAGCCCGTTCGCTGCGGCCATGTGAGCGGACGTCGAACGCGACCACCGGCTGTCCTGCCTCCAGCAGCGGCTCCGCCAGCGTGAGCATGACGCTCGCCGTACCTGTCCAACCGTGGACCAGGACGGCGATGGACGCCGAGTCGGTGGCGGCGGCCGGTTCGATCAGATCTCCCCGGATGGCGAATCCACCCGACTCCACCACGATGGAGGTGCATGGATGTCCGAGCTCGGCGGCGTCCCGCTCGGGTCCGCGGCTCGGCGGCCGCAAGGTCATGAGGGCGGCCCGGTCGACGAGCAGCGCACCTCCCACAGCGGCCGCCAGAGTCCAGATCAGCATGGGACCGAAGATCGACCCACGCGGGCTCGCGCGGCAACCCCACCGCCTCGGCGAAACCTTCCGGCCGAAAAGTCGTACCACGAGAACAGGAGTCGAGCCCCTCTCTGCCGCACGCATCCGTTCCCGGAGGCAATGATGGACCCGTCAGGAGCAGTTCTTCGGTCCGCCCTCGTCCTCGTCGCCTGCGCCGCTCTGGTGGCCTGCAGCGATGATTCCCCCACCGACCCCGGCGACGGGATCCAGGACCTCGACTGGAGCGCCGAGATGCAGCCCGGTCAGACGCTCGAGATCCGAGGAGTCAACGGTTCGATCCTGGCGCAGGCGGCTCCGGGGAGCACCGCCCGCGTCACGGCCGACAAAGACAGCGATGACTCTCCTGTATCGAGCGTCACGTTCGAAGTAGTCACGCATGCGGGAGGCGTCACGATCTGCGCTATGTACCCGGACGTTTCAGGGGAGCCGCCCAACGAGTGCCAACCGGGCGGCGGGCAGATGACCGTGCGTGACAACGACGTCACGGTCGCGTTCGACGTGCAGGTTCCGGCGGGCGTCCGACTGATCGAGTGGACGGTGAACGGGGACGTGCGCGCCGCAGATGTGCAGAGCGAAGTCGTGGCGACCACGGTCAACGGAAACGCGTCCATCGTCACGTCTGAAGTGGCCCGCGCTTTGACGGTGAACGGCAACGTGGAAGTGACGATAGGCGATGCGGCGCCCGCACAGAATCTGGACTTCACCACGGTGAACGGAAGCGTGACGCTCAGGGTCCCGGAGGATATCGACGCCGACGTGACCGCAACCACGGTGAACGGGACGATGAACTCCGACTTTCTGCTCGCGAACCCCGTGCCCGGACGCTGGACGGGAACGCTGGGCGCCGGAGGGTCGGAGCTTCTCATGACCACCGTCAACGGAAACCTGGAGCTGAGAAGCGTCCCGTAATCGGGCCTGCTGCGGGCGGGGGGCTAGAGCCTCCCGCCCGCATTCACTGAGGCTTCAGCTCTCCGGGTTCTCCGGGTGGCCGGCCGCTACACAATCGGTATAGATGCGCTCGCCATCCTTCTCGACGAATGCCTCCTGGCCTTGCCCACGGAAGGTGTAGGTGCCGTCCGAGAACTCCATCCCCGAAGCCACTTCCTGCTGATTCAACTGGAATACCCCGTCGTCTGCTCGAAGCGCGGCCTGCCCGACTCCGGGAGCCACGGTCAGTGCGAAGCTCTTGTCGTCCGCGCACTGGTACATGACCACGGAAACCTGGCCGTGCGGCGCGTTCATCTCGCCCATGCCCTCGGGTGCTTCGCCCTCGGTCGCGGCCTGATCTGCCGGCATCTCGGCGGCCGCCGTGTCCGCCTGATCGTCTTCGGTCTCCGAAGCACAACCGGCCGCCCCAAGCAGCCCCATCACCATCAAGATCGTCGCGCTTCTCAGTACCTGCCTGCCCTGAAACATCTTCACATCTCCGGTTGCGGAGCGCGCGCTCACGGCACGGCCCCATTTAACTGGCCTTCGTCGCTGAATTGCGGTAACGAATCGCGGATGATACCGACTCGGGGCGGTGAGAGAAACCTCTGTCGAGCCGCGGACCTGCATGGAAGAGTCAGAAGAGCTTTGCCGCCAGGTCCGGATCCTTGTCGGTTCGGGTCCCGATCTTGAGGAACGTCGAGAGTCGAACCGTACCTTCCGCGTGCAGCGTCTCGTGGATGCGACGCACCGCCGCGAAGATCTCATCGAGATCCCCCTCGACATTCGTCCCGTACGAGTGCAGCTGCGGGTGCAGGCCAGCCTCCTGCAAGATGGCGTGAGCGCGTTTCACTTCCGCGCGCACGGATACGCCCGACCCTATGGGGATGACCTGGATCTCGGCTACCGCTTTCATGCTCAGTCCCTGGCGAGCTTGGCCCTGAAGAGCCTGAGGATCTTGGGTCGGAACGGGTCCTCTTTCGGCACTTCCTCGATGAGCCGGCCGACCCAGCGCAGGATCATGCGATCGGACTCCCGGCGCAGCCGTCCGACTTCGGGGAGCCGCTCCAGCGTCACGAGCAGCACTTCCGCGAGATGCTCATCCACGTAGTCCCACGAACGGCCGAGAAAGCGTCCGAGACCGTTCTTGGCCTCGACCGCCTGCGCGGCGCTCGTCAACAGTGCGTCCGGGTTGGATGGCCAGAAAGCCCGTTCGCTCATCGTTCTCTCAGGTTCAAAGGTACGCCCAGGACGCATGCACGGGCCGTGCCTCGGTTCTTGTCGTTACGCTGCAACTACTTACAAGACCGATGCTGAAACAGCGTTGAATCGCGTCCACAGCCTGGGCGCGAGCCTGTCGCCTCGCGCCACATCTCCCCTCGCCCGGGGCCTTCAGTTCACGAACTCAGCGACGTCGCGGACTTCCACTGGAGCCAGGTCCAGGGCCCGAAGGCCTGGCTCGACCGTCGCCCGATCCCCGACGATGACGACGACGGCGGTCGCCGGACGCACGTGACGCGCGGCGGCCAGCAGCACCTGCTCCGAGGTGACACCGAGGGTCGCTGGCACATACTCCTCGAGCCAACCGGTTTCGAGATCGTACATGACGAGATCGGCGATCTGGCTGGCCGTACCTCTCGTGGTTTCGAATCTCCTTGGAAATCCCAGCGCGACGAAGTTCCTTGCCCGATCCACCTCATCCTCCGGTGCGGTTTCGGTGCGGATTCGCTCGAGCTCGCTGAAGAACTCGACGACGGCGCTGTCGGTCTTGTCAGTGACCACCGCGGCGCTCGCCTGAAACGGACCGGCTCCCCGCCGCATGGAGAATCCGGAACCCGCCCCGTAGGTGTATCCGTGCTCCTCGCGCAGGTTGCTGTTCAGCCGGCTCGTGAACGAACCGCCCAGGATGGTGTTCATTACCGTGATGAGGAAGTAGTCGTCATCGCCTCGCCAGACCCCCGGGTGACCGATGCGAATCTCGGACTGAGCCGCACCCGGCTTGTCGATCAGGAAGATCCTCGTCGGACCGATCACCGGCGCCTCCGGCGTCTCTGCGATCGGCACCTCCCCGGCCTCCCAGGAGCCGAAAGCCTGCTCCACCGTCCCGTGATCGCGATCGGCGGAGACGTCACCCACCAGGATAAAGGTCGAGATGTTGGGCCGGTAGAACGCCGAATGGAAATCCACCATCTGGTCGCGTGTGATGGCTCCCGTGGCCGCGGTCGTGGCAAGTCGGCCGTACGGATGATCGGGGCCGTACGTCAACGTGAGGAAGGCGTTCGACGCTATCGTGCGCGCTTCGTCCCTCGCCCGGGACAGATCCGTGAGGCGCTGTTCGCGCTTTCGCTCGACCTCCTCTTCCGGGAAGTCCGGCCGCACGACCACGTCTGACATCAAAGCCAACGCCTCCGGAAGTCTCGGCCGCAGCACAGACAGGTTGACGGACACTCCGTCCCAGCCGGAGCCGACCCGCAGCGATGCCCCCAGCAATTCGAATTCGGACTCCAGCTCCAGGGCCCCACGGCCGCCGGCTCCCTCGTCCAACAGGTCCGCGGTGAAGGAGGCCAGTTCCACGGCGTCCGCCGGCGCATCGGAACTCCCTCCGCGCGTCACAAGCGTCGCATGAACGACCGGCAGGTCGGTTCGCGTCACGTAGAGAACCCGTAGCCCGTTGGGAAGGGATCGCTCCACGGGTACGGGTATGTTGACGGAGGGGGCCGGACCGACCCCGGGCGCCGTCGTCGGAAAGGAGGGAGGAGGCTCGACATCCTGCGCCGCGGCGGGCGGGACCGTGATCCAGAACATCGCCGTCATCAGAATCGCCGTCGGGCCAACAGCACTCATGATCCCACCTCCTCAACCGCCGTCGGCAGGCTACCCTCAGGCACGACGCTGATGACGATCCGGTTCTGCCCGTCGAGGTAACGGCCGGCCGCGGCCTGCACGTCGGCGGGTGTGAGGGCCCGGTATCGGGCCAGTTCCTGGGCGGCGTAGTCCGGCTCACCCGTGTAGTAGTAATAGCGCTGCAACCTCTCCGCGCGGCCGATGGCCGTCTCGAGACCCATGACCACGCCGGTCTCGACCCCGTTCACGACGCGCGCCAGTTCCTCCTCCGTCGGCCCCTCCGCGGCCAACCGTGCCACTTCCTCAAGCACGGCCGATTCCAGGTCAGTCAGACTCTCATCGGCGCGGGCCGTCACCCGGACCATGAAGTCTCCAGCTACGAGCTTGTCCCAGTTGAACGCGCTCACGGACTGGACCCGCTGCTCGTCATACACGAGCCGCTTGTACAGCCGGCTGTTCTTCCCGTTCCCCAGGATGTCGGCGAGGGCATCCAAGGCCGGAGAATCGTCGGAGTATGCGGGCGCACCCCTCCAGACCAGGTTCACCTGGGGCAGGGTCACCCGATCCTCCAGCGCGAGATGACGCGTCTCGGGAATCCCCGGCGATCCAGCGGCAGGCCTGTGCACCGGCTCCCCCGCCGGAATCCAACCGAAGAGACGCTCGGCGATCTCGCGGGCCTCAGTGGGGTCCACGTCTCCGGAGAGCGTGATCACCGCGTTGTTCGGAGCGTAGTAGCGACGGAAGAACGCCTCGACGTCGGCCACCTCCGCCGCGCTCAGGTCCTCCATCGAACCGATCGTGGGCCACGAGTAGGGGTGTCCCTCCGGATACAGAGCCTCGGAGAGGGTCGGCCAGAACATCCCGTAAGGTCTGTTCTCGTAGCTCTGGCGGCGCTCGTTCTTCACCACATTGCGCTGGATGTCGAGCTTCTGCTGGCTCATGTCAGCGAGAAGCCCACCCATCCGGTCGGCTTCCAGCCATAGGGCCAGTTCAAGCGCGTTCGACGGCACGATTTCGAAGTAGTTCGTGCGGTCGGTATTGGTGCTGCCGTTGTTCACGGCGCCTGCGGACTCGAGCAGGTTGTCAAAATCGCCCTCGGGGACGTTGCGGCTTCCCTCGAACATCAGGTGTTCGAAGAGGTGGGCGAAACCGCTTCTGCCCTCCTCTTCGTAGCCCGACCCCACGTGGTACCACACGTCCACTGCGATGACGGGAACCGAGGAATCCTGGTTGATGATGAACGTGAGGCCATTGTCGAGAGAGAAGCTCTCGTGCGGAATCGAGACTTCGCGATCTCCCCCATCCGAGACGGCACAGGCAGCAAGAGCTACCAGAAGCGGTGTCCACGCGGTGCGGCGCATTCGCACCCTCCTCAGAGCAGTTTGATGACTCGGCGAGTCGCATGGTCCGACGCGGCGCCGAAGTGCGGCCGACAACATAGGGAACTGAAAGGGTGGAGGGGAGATCCGGATTGGCTGTGTGCGGCGGGCTGTCCGTTACAGGTCCCTTTTCCGGTACCACAGCCAGCCCAGGAGGGTCAGTCCGACGATCCACAGGAGGCTACCGGTGATCGCCGGGCCGAGAGCCACGGGCTCCGGGACCGGACGCTCGTGCTGCGCAGCCCATTCGGCGGCTCGACGAAGCGCATCAGGATCATACTGGATGTAGTCCCGCAGCCGATTGAAGGTCATGACGGGAGCCCACTTCAGGATCGGTCGCAGACCCTCGAACATACTTCCGAGGCCTCCGACCAGAAGCCGCTCGCCGAAAGCGAACCAGGCGAACCACACCGCCATCGCGGGTCCGGAGGCGCGGATCGCGACGGCCGCGAACAGGGCGAGGCTGGTGTAGCCGAGCCCGGTGACGAACATGCCCCCGAGCGCCGAGATCTGTGTGCTGCCGAACAGCGCGGCACCGGTGGACAGGTCCGTCCCGGCGAGCGCGAACGACCCGCCGACGAACACCCGGAGTCCCAGGAAAAGAGCCGTCAGCAGCGGGAGTAGCAGCAACTTGGCCGAGTACCACTGCGTCTTCGAGAGGCCGTCGATGACGTTCTGCCTCGCCGTCCGCCAACTGAACTCCGCGGCCACGAGCAGGATCACCAGGACGGACGCGAAGATGAAACCGATCATCACCTCCTCGCCCAGTATCTGGCTCCATGCCTCCGGCAGGAAGAACGGGGCCTCGGGGTCCTTGCGCGCCTGGCGGAACTCGGAGAACAGGTCGGCGACCGTGATCAGCCCGAACAGGCCCAGAGTGACCCAGGTGGCGGGGCGCTTCCACGCCTTACGCATCTCGCCACGGAACGCGGCCCAGATCACGGCACTTCTCTCAGTCGGTGCCCGGCCGGGTCCGACGGCTGGGCCAGATCACCTGCAGAATCGTCGACTCGAGCCGCCCCCGTGGCCTCCATGAACACGTCCTCCAGCGACCGCGCCTCTAGAGCCAGGTGGGAAACGTGGATGCCACGCGTGCCCAGCCACTCGTTCAGGGCCGCCATGTCGCCGTCTTCGAGCTCGGCCACCACCGTGTCGCCACGTCGCCTGGCCCACCGGGCTGACGGGTATTCCGCCACGGCGGCCGCCAGGACCTCGAGATCCGGAGCTCGCAGGCCGGCCACGCCGTGCGACGTCACGTCCGTCACGCTGTCCTGGCGCACGATCTTCCCGTTCTGGATGATCGCGACGTGCGTGCAGGTCCGCTCCACCTCCGACAGCAGGTGGCTGGACAGGAAGATCGTCTTACCGCGCTCGCCGAGACCGCGGATGATCTCGCGGATCTCGCGCATTCCCTCCGGGTCTAGACCGTTGGCCGGCTCGTCGAGGATGATCAGTTCGGGGTCACCGAGCATGGTGGCGGCCAGCGCCAGTCTCTGCTTCATGCCTAGCGAGTAGGCCTTGAACTTCTGCTTTGCCCTGCGTCCGAGGCCGACGAGGTCCAGAACCCTCTCGATTTCGGCCGAGCCGCGGCGTTTGACGTTGGCTACGACCCTCAGGTTGTCGCGCCCCGACAGATATGGATAGAAGTTCGGCGTCTCCAGGGTCGCGCCGATGCGCTGTCGCGCCGCGTGCAGGTCGGCCGCGCTCGAGCCCCCGAACAGCTCGAACCGTCCGCCGGTTGGCATGACGATGCCGAGGAGGAGTCCGATCGTGGTGGTCTTCCCGGCCCCGTTCGGTCCGAGGAACCCGAACACCTGCCCGGGCTCCACCCGGAACGAAATCCCATCGACCGCGGTCGTCTTACGATACCGCTTCGAGAGACCGAACGTCTGGATGATCGGATCTTCGGAGGCGCTGGTCATGCGCTGAAGAACGCGAACGAGATCAACCTAGTTTCAACAGGTCGCCGCGGTCTCACCTTCGGAGGACCATCGCCGTCACGGCAAGCAGCACGATCAAGCCCACCACGATCCACAGCATCGAGTCAGCCGGCAGGCCAGACGCTTCTCCTGCGGACTCGCGCATGAAGAACAGCACGCCCACCAGGGCGGCGACCCCGCCCGCTACCGTCATGCCCATCACGCGGCGTGAATCGGGCGCGGAGTCGGAGCCACCGGCCGCCACCCTCAGAGCCTCCTGGACGTCGCCGGGTCGCGTGTCGGGATAGCTCCTCTGGAAGTCCTGGACGACTTTCTCGATCTGAGTCGCCAGCTCTCGGGCTCTGGGCGACACCTGTGTCCTGTCAGACGGGGACATGATCGGCACGTAGCTCATGATCATCCTTCGGCGGTTGTCGGTCGGTCGTCGACTACCTGTCGCTTCCACGACGTAGCTCACCCTAACGTCGCCCCATCGAGGCCGCGGCGCGACCCCGCCAGCCGGCAATTACGTCTCGCGCGAGCATTGCTTACCTTCGCTTCGGAAGTACTGCGTCGGCGTAGCTGGCGTCGAGATGTGATCCGACCAGTGGATTGTCGAGAGGAGGTACGGCCATGCCGGAGCCCTGGCTCGGACTCCCGAGTCGGCGTGAGTTTCTGCGCACGTCGGGCGGCGTCGTGGGGTGGAGCGTTCTCGCAGCGCAGTTTCCGGCCGCGGCGCGGGCTGCCCGGGAGGCTCGACGGATCGCCTCGGGCGAGCTGCCGCGTTCGCTCGTCGTCCTCAGTCCGGCCGAAGCCGCCGAGGTGGAGGAAATCTCCGCTGTCATCATTCCCACGGACGATACTCCGGGGGCGCGCGAGGCCGGTGCCGTCTACTTCATCGACCGCGCGCTGGGCGATTTCCTGTCGCCCGAAGCGGACCGGTTTCGAGCCGGTCTGAGCGACTTCGGCCAGCGCCTCTCTTCATCTCACGGCGGAGCTTCGTCGATCGCCGATCTCGACGCTGCGGAAGCATCTTCCTTCCTGCGTAGCGTTCAGGACACCGGGTTCTTCAATCTGTGCTGGGCGCTCACGGTGTGGGGCACCTTCGCCGACCCGTCACACGGCGGCAACCGGGATCAGTCGGGATGGAGCATGCTGGGATTCGAGGACCGGCACGCGTGGCAGCCCCCGTTCGGCTACTACGACGCCGGTGCGCACGGAGATAGCGGATGAGGCGGCGGGACGTCCTGCATCTCGGACTCTCCGAGGCCACGGTGCGTTACCGGGACAGCGACGAAGTGGACTTCGTGATCGTCGGCTCCGGGGCGGCGGGCGGCGTGCTGGCCCGCGAGCTCTCACTGGCCGGGTTCTCCGTGGTCGTGCTGGAGCAGGGACCCCGTCTGGGCGAGGCGGACTTCAAGCACGACGAGTACGCCTACTGGTTCCAGTGGGAGATCGCCGCCGACCCGGCGAGGAATCC
>JBDGXI010000077.1:0-9893 GCA_039584685.1 Gemmatimonadota bacterium
GCGTGCTCCCCCTCCGGCTCGAAGAACAGCAACCGTCGGCCGTTGACGTTGGTCTTGCCGGCGGCTTTCGCTGCGGCCCACCCCTCGCCCATCTGCGTGGACGGGGTGATCGGGTACGCTCCCGCTCCTTCGCTGGCGGCGGTCTCCATCTCCACCACCGCCTCGCTGCCGTCCATTGCCACCGGAACGCCCGGGTATCGCGCTTCGGGTGCCGGGTCGTCGCCTCTGTTTCGCCTGATCATCCTGTTAGACTCCCTGCCGCTGTCAGCTCGACCTCGAACCGCTGAGCGCCCTCCACCCATCGGATCGCTCCGGTGGGGCAGCGCGCCGCCGCCGTCGGGTCGGCGAATTCGATTCTATCATAGTCCACGACGGCCAGGCCGCCGTCCATCGTCACCACTTCGGGTGCGTCCTGGGCGCACCTCCCGCAAGCGTTGCAGGCCACCGCACACACATCCGTGGCCGCGTCGCCCTCCAGCAGGTTCCTGCACTGCACGATCAGCTTGTGGTCCATCGGCATGAGCACGAACAAGTCGAGCGGGCATGCCTCGACGCAATCGTTGCACGCCGTGCACTTGTCCGTATCCACGACGGGAAGGTCAACGTCGTTCATCCGGATCGCGTCGAACGTGCAAACGACCGCGCAATCGGCCAGTCCGACACACCCCCAGGCGCACGCCTTCCCGCCGCCGCTCACCGCAACGGCGGCGGCGCAACTCTCGATGCCGTCGTACAGGGCCTTCCGCGGCGCGACGTCTGTGCCTCCGGCGCACAGCAGCCGCGCCACCACCTTCTCGGCTTCCCCGGCGGCCACGCCCAGCATGGCCGCGACGTCCTCGAGTTCCCCCTCGCCCATCACCGTACATCCGACGGGCGCGACTTCCCCGTCGATCGCCGCTTCGGCGAAAGCGCGGCAACCCGCGAACCCGCAGGCTCCGCAGTTGGCGCCCGGAAGGATGTCGGTGATCTCGTCGATGCGGGGGTCCTCCCACACGTACAGCTTCCTGTTCGCTATCGCGATCAGGGTGCCGAACGTGAGCCCTACCCCGCCCAGCACGGCGACGGAAGCCAGGACGGCCTGAGGATCCAAGCGTCCTCCCCTCAGCCCGTTCCCGAGATATCCGCCTGGCGGAGCACCCACGCCGCCAGCTTGTCCGCCGCCGAGGCCTGAGGCGCGGGCCCGGATGCTCCGTCGCCGGACGGAAATTCCAGCTCGGGCGCGCCCAGCCCCCAACCGGAGGAAAGGGCCGCCAGCTGCCGCATTTCCTCGGCCTGCTGAAACGCGCTGATGCTTCCGAGGGAGCGCCGGGGCTCCTCCGATGGCATGTGGTGCACCGTGAGCCGTCCCGCGCCGTCTTCCGCGGCCGGGTGGTGCACGAAGCGGCAGGCGCCGGCCGGAACGAGAGCGGCGATCGCCGGTCCCTCGGCCTCCACGACGACGGCCAGCTCCGCCGGGTCCTCGGCCTGCATTACCAGCATCCCGGGCGTGATGAGGCGTGAGAGCGACGCCGGAGGGGCGGGCCCGCGAACCACCAGCACGATCTTCTGAGCGCCATCCAGAAGGTCGGCCAGTCCACCCGGTCGCAGGTCGGCTCCGTCTACCTCGATCACCAGGGGCGGAGCGAGCTCTCTTTCCCGCCGACTCCACAGGAAGGGCGGGAAACTGTCCAGCCAGCCGCCGTGCGTGCCCTCGTCGTACTTGCCGGAGCGCGCCAGCTCTACCGTCCGAGCCGCGCCGAACGCGCGTCCGGCGCGCGAGAGTGCGCGCGCGGCCGCGTCCCGCAGGTCGGAGCCGGGCTCTACGCGGACGAAGTACAGATCGCTTCCCCGTTCAAGGAGTGACTGGAGAGTACGGGCCGCCGCTTCGATCCTCGGAGCCTCGGTGACCGTCACCGGCTCACCGGTCTCCTCGAAGGATGCGAATCTCTCGATATCGATATGGCCCACGGCGAACGCGCCCAGCTCCGCCGCCGTACGCTCGGCCCGCGCTTCCGCGGTGGCGCTCCCGGCATCCAGCATGCCACGGAGCTCCTCGGACGTCGCCACCAGGGCCGAGTGATAGTCCTCCCGTGCCTTTTCCAGGACCTGCAGCGCACTCGCAGCGCGCTCGTCGGTCGGCTTGTCAGACGGCATATTTGTCCAGCTCTTCGTTCAGGATTCGGATCTTGTCTTCCGCCGTGTGCAGCGGAAGGTGCCGCGTTTCTTCGTACCGCGGATTGGACTCGTCACGGTACAGAACGCCCAGCCTCAATCGCGACGAATCGGCCGCGAGCTCGCGCGCAGCCGCCAGATTCCTCGGGTCGTGCCGCAGCTGGTTCGGGTAGATCTGCTGCAGCGACTCGGGGATCTCGACTCCGTCGGGATGGGTCAGTATCTCGACCATCTCGGGATTACGCACGGCATCGAGATAGATGTCCTCCGTGAACACCGGACAACGCTGAAGCACGCGCACGAAAGCGAATCCCCGATGCCGATACGCCGCCTGCAGGGTCGCGAACAGGTGAGCCGGGATCCATTCGGCGGTCTGCGCCACGAAGGAAGCGTTCGTGATTCCGAGCGTCGCCTCGAGCGGATCGAGCGCCGGGAGCCAGCTTCCCTGGGGCTGCGTGTTGCTCCTGTAGCCCTGCGGCGTCGTGGGCGACGTCTGCATCTTGGTCAGGCCGTAGATGTTGTTGTCCAGCATCATGGCGACCATGTCCACGTTGTACCGAATGGCGTGCACCCAGTGTCCGGCACCGATCGACACGCAGTCGCCGTCACCCATCACCACGAACACGTTGAGATCCGGCCGGTTCAGCTTGACGCCCGTGGCCACCGGCAGAGCCCGCCCGTGCAGCCCGTGGAATCCGTAGGTCTTCATGTAGTGCGGGAAGCGGCTCGAGCAGCCGATCCCCGAGACGAAAACGGTCTCCTCGGGCTTGAGCTGTTCGTCCACCAGGAGCCGCTGCGCGGCCGTGAGCACGGAGTGATCGCCGCACCCCGGGCACCAGCGCGCGCGCGCTCCCTCGTAATCCTCGAGGTTGAACTCGCGGTCTTCCTCGACCGGCGTGAGCAGCGAGCAGCAGGAGAGGCTCATGCCGCGCCCCCTTTCGAGACATTGGCCCGGATCACATCGCAGATCTCGCCCGGTTTCAGGGGCTCACCCAGCACACGCGTCCAGCAGTCCACGTCCACCAGCGTCTGGGCCCTGAGCAGCCAGGCGAGCTGTCCGCGCCGCCGGTTCTCGTCCGTGATGTATGGCATGTCGGGATCATCGCTGTAGTTGATCTCGACCGTCATGACCTTCTTGAACCGTCCGAATATCGCCTTCAGTCCCGGCTCGAGCGGCGACAGGAAACGCAGGTGGAGCGACGAGACCGAGAGTCCCTCATCCCGTGCCCGGTCCACGGCTTCCTCGATCGCGCCCTTCGTGCTGCCCCACCCGACGACGAGGAGGTCGCCGGACTCCGGACCGTACACCACGGGAGGTCGCAGCGTGCTGTGCAGCACGGCGATCTTGCGGCTCCGCATGGCGGAGCTCTTCTGGTTCACGGCCGACGCGTAGGCCACCCGGCTGTTCTCGTCGTGCGCGAGACCGGTGAGGGTGTGCATGCCGCCCGGTGTGCCCGGAACGAAGCGTCGGGACAGTCCGGTTTCCTCGTCCCAATCGTAGGGCTGTTTTCCCTCCGGGACCGGCGACATGTCGGGCATGGAGCCCTGCCAGGCCGGATCGAGCGTGGGGCGGGGGAAAGGCTGCACCCCGGTGGCCAGGTTCGCGTCGGTCAGCACCATGACCAGCGTACGGAAGGTCTCCGCGATCCTGCGCGCCGTGATCATGGCGTGGAAGCACTCTTCGATGGTGGCCGGAGCTATGACTACGTGGGGCGCGTCGCCCGGCTGCCCGAACAGGGCCGCCAGGAGATCCGATTGCTCGACCTTGGTAGGGAGGCCGGTGCTGGGCCCACCCCGCTGGACGTCCACCACCACCAGGGGGATCTCCGACATCACGGAAAGGCCTAGGAACTCGGTCTTCAGGGCGAGCCCCGGGCCAGAGGTGATCGTGAACGCCACCTTCCCGGAGTAGGAGGCCCCGATCGCGACGCCTGCCGCGGCAATCTCGTCCTCCGCCTGGTGCACCACGCCGCCGAACTTGTGGAACATCTCGCCGAGCTGGTGGGACACCGAAGTGGCCGGCGTGATCGGGTACATGGCGGCCAGGTCCATCCCGGCGGCTACGGCGCCGTAGGCGATCGCCTGGTTGCCGTTCATCACCAGCGTGTTCTCGGGTGACAGGCCCGGCGTAACGTCGATGCGCACGTCCAGGTGAGCGTCGGCCCACGAGTGCCCGAGCTCGAGCAACTCGTGGTTTCGCTCGGTGATCTCGGGGGCCTTGTTCCGGAAGGCGTGCGCGATCTGGCCGCGAGTGATGTCCATGTCCCGGTCGAACATCCAGCACAGGATGCCGAGCGCGAACATGTTCTTGCCCTTGCGCGGGTTGTCCACGATGGTGAGGCACTCCTCTTCCATCGGGACTTCGATGATCCGGTAGTTCGCGGCTCCGAGCTCCTCCATGGCCGCGGTCCACTCCGCCCGGATGTCCTCGTCCTTGTGCGTGGCCCACATATTCTCGACGAGCAGGATCGCGTCGTCCTCGATCGCGTCGAGCCGGTGCCGGGCGAGCAGGACCTGCTCGTTGAATGCGATGGCGACGTTCGTGCGGTCGCCCCAGTTGGTCACCACGTCCTCGCCGATGCGAATCCGGTTGCCGCTCGCGCCCGCCGGGCTTCGGGGGGGAGGTTGGATCTCCGCCGGGATGATCTCCACGGTCCACACGCCGTTGCCCATCTTGGCGCTCACCGCGCCGAAGGTCTGCCCGCACTTCTGGGCGCCTTCTCCGGAATCGGAGACCACCTCGACCGTGCACTGCGGAGATCGGATCGCCTCGATCCGGCTCGCCTGCACGCGTGTCTTCACAGCTGTATCGTCACTCACGAGAATTCTCGTCGTCGTTCAAGTTATCCTCGCCTCTCCATCCGGCGGTCGCCGACCCGCGTTCCAACGCTACGTCCGGAACTCCGGGTCCGAGCCGCACGAAACCGAACTCGGTGGTGCATCATCCATGCCCGCAGACGACACGCCCGAGACACGCCATACATGGCGGAAACCCGGGCCGGCACTCCCCTGGACGGCCTGTCGGGGAAACGGCGGCGTGGGACATCCTGTCACAAGACGTTCCCCGTCTCCGGCTCCACGACGCCAATGTATGGAAGAGCGCGGTAATGGTCACCGTAGTCGAGACCGTATCCCACGACCCACTCGTCGGGAATGTCGAAGCCGAGGTAGTCGACCGGCACCGGAACCTCCTGTCCCGGCTTGCGGACGAGGACGCAGCTTTTGAGCGAAGCCGGGTGGCGCGCCTGGAACGTCTCGAGGAGATAGGAAAGAGTGCGGCCGGAATCGAGGATGTCCTCGACGATGAGCACGTGCCGGCCCGTGACGTTGATCCGCGAGTCCATGATCAACCGCACACCGCCCACGAAATTGGAGCCGTTCTCGTAGCTCGAAAGCGCTATGAAGTCGATGCGTCGGGGGATCGTGAGCTGGCGGACCAGGTCGGCGAGAAAGATGAAGGCCCCGCGAAGAACGCCGAGGAGGAGTATCTCGTCCGCCTCGGCGTAGTCCCGCTCGATCGTCGCGGCGAGCTCGCCGACCCGGCGGCGAATGTCCTCCTCGGAGACGAGGACTCGTGGTTGTGCGGCTTCCATGGCGCTCCCCGGCCTGGTGCGGTTTCGCAGTGGGCCGGGCAACCCGGCCTCAGTGGAATGCGTAGCCGACGCCGATCGACACGAACAGGTCGTGCTGCGTCTTGCTCTCCGCGAACGGTTCGGTATCAAACTTGGAAATATAGTCCCGCAGGTCCAGCCGCACGAACCAGCCCTTGCTGAGCTCGACCTGCGCCCCGCCCACGAGCGAAATCGCGAAGCGAGTCTCGTCCTGGATGGAGAACTCATCATCCGTGGGGTACGTGACCTTCACGACGCCCGGTCCCGCGCCGAAGTACGGACGGACGATGGTCGCGCTTCCCCTGAGCTGGGGGCGCCACAGCACGTTCGCCGCTGCCGTCCACAGGTCAGTGGCCCCGAGGTTGATGGAGGTGGGGAAGGACCCCTCACCCTCGACCACCTGGATGGTCAGGTTCGGATTGGCGTAGTTGCCGTTCAGGGCGATGCCGAAGTTGCCGAACCAGTAGCCCACTTCGAGACCGAAGGCGACCTTGGTCGAGAACTCGGCCGACAGCGTGTCTCCCGAGTCCGCCAGCTTGGCCATAGGCAACAGGGCGCCGATATAGCCCGTGAGCTCGAAGCCAGAGGGGGACCGCTCCTCGTCCGCCGACTGGGCCATCAACGCCCCGGGAGCCACGACTGCGAGAAGCGCGGCCGTGACTGCCGAGGTCCTGATCCGCGCCGGCCATCCCTTCGTCCGGTTGGACATTTCCATCTCCTGGTATCCTGACGTTTCCACGAAGGTCGGGCCGCTGCGCTCTTCGCCCGACCCCGCATGTTTCGACGAGTCGCACCGCCCCGAGGTTTCAGCCCCGTCCGCGCCGGCTCAATCTTCTACCCGCTCCATCTTCCAGAATCCGATGCCACCCGCCTGCCGGCCGACGTCCACGGACGCCACGCGCGAACCGTCCTCCAGGTCGATCACGTCCACGCTGCCCGGGTCGTTGCCGATTCCCTCCACGCTGATGAAGGCGTACCGGGAGTCCGGGCTCACCGCAACTCCATGCGGTATGAGCCTCGAGCTCGAAACCGCTGCTCGCTCGGATCCGTCGTCGAGATCGAACACTCCCACCGCGTGATCGCCCTTGTAGGTCACCACCAGGGTGGCGCCGTCCGGCGTGACGTCGAGGTTGTAGGGGCCCGATCCAGTACCGAACCGGCGGGTCACCCGCCAGCCTTCGAGGTCCACTTCCACGACCTCGCGGTTCTTGTTGCAGGCGATCCAGGCCCGCCTACCGTCCGGCGACGGCTGTACCCAGGTGGGGCCGCAACGCGCCGCTCCGTCCGTTCCCGGTCGCCGGCCGACGACGTCGGCCGATACCAGGGTCGCCGGCGGGAGATCGCGTTCACCGCCCGGCGCGAGGTACAGGCGTCGGCTCACCTCGAGTGCGCGGACGTCAATCTCCACCAGCTGGTCGTCCATCATGCAAACCGAATAGTGTCGTCTTTCGTCTGTCGAAAGCCTCGACCCGTGCGGCATCGCGCAGGTGGCGACTTCCCGAATCTCGGTCATCGTCTCCGTCTCCACGACGGACACCGAGCTCGGGACTGGATCGCCGTGCAGGTTGAAGTTGACGACTAACAACAGGCCTCCCGGGGTCACCGCCATGGTGGCCGGGAAGAGCCCGACCTCCGCTGCTCCCACTTTCCGGTCGGACACGGTCGCGAACTTCTGAACCTGCCCGTACGGCAACCCGTGTGCGATCGACACGTACCAATTGGACCCGTCCGGCGCGACCGCGATTCCGTGCGGGCCGTCGATGTCGGTCGGGTTCAGAGAGGCCTCGATCGTCCGGACGACCTCTGCACCGCTCGGGCCGAAGCGGACCAGCGCCACCTGGTCCTGCGATTCGGCGGCCACGTAGACGTAGTAGTCCGCGCGGGGCGGATCCTGCGCCCCCAGTCGCCCTGCGAACTGAGCGGCCACGGCCGCCGCGACGAATGACGCCTTCCATGCGGACCGAATCATCGAGACTGCAGGCTCTCCCTTCATGGCGAACGCCGGGTTATCCGCGGCACCCTCATCAAAGAACACGCTCCGTCCCCCGCGTGTTAGGGTTGCCCTCCGCACGGGGAGCGGGGGGCACAGTCTAGTCTGGAAGCGGGATGTCTCGCCACCGGGCAAACAAAGGACCCCGGGAAAGTGTATACTGGTGCCGGAGCCACGGAGGGGGATGAGGTCGCGGGCCGGTCTTCGGACTCGGCTCGAGGAAAGTCCGGGCTCCACAGGGCACGGTGCCGGGTAACGCCCGGGCGTCGCGAGGCGACGGAGAGTGTCACAGAGAACAGACCGCCGATGGCGGACGGTTTCGGCCGGCCGCACAGGCAAGGGTGAAACGGTGGGGTAAGAGCCCACCGCGCGAGCCGGCAACGGTCGCGGCACGACAAACCCCACCGGGAGCAAGGCCAAGCAGGAGCGAGCGGCGGCCCGCCGCGTTCGAGCTCCGGGTAGGCCGCACGAGGCGCCGGGTGACCGGCGTCCCAGAGAGATGACCTCAGCGGGTCTAGCGGCCCGTTACAGAACCCGGCTTACCCCCCTCCGTGGATCTCCGATCCCGGTCGAAGCTCAGGACGCGCGGCGCGCCTCGGTCGCGGCACACCTCAGTCATCGTCGCACGGCGAAGCCGCTTTCGTGCAGGCGTCTGCGGGATCTCCGAACTGCGAGAAGCTGATCTGTCGCAGGGGAATCGCGATTTGCACGTCCGTCGTCTCACCGCCGCGAACGTCCACCGACCGTACGTCGGGTGGAAGGGCCCGGGACGGCAGCGATTCGGCGTCGATCCGGATCAGGTAGTTCCCCGGGGCGAGCGAAGAGAGGGACACGCTTCCGTCGGGTCCGGTGCGCAGGTTCCACGGCTCCCCGTTTCGAACCAGCGCTATCGAGAGGCTCGCTGCCGGAAGCTCGTTCGAGTCCCATTGCCCGTCGGCGTTCGCATCGAGGAACAGGGTGACGCGCAGGCCTCCTGCACGATACAGGCCGATCTCCAATTCGCCATCCGGCGGAACGCGAAAAGCCGGCGGCGGGACGAAGTCATCGCCGAGCGACCTGGGATCGACTTGGATCGACTCCGGGTTCGCGTCCCGAAACTCGAAGCGTCCACCGGGAAGGCTCACGGTCCGTTCGAAGCCCATGCGCAGCATCACTCCGTCGATTCCCGGCTCATCGTCGCCCCGCAGGCCATCGCCGTTCACGTCCTCGAACACCACGCCGGTCGCGGCGGGCGGGCGCGGCAGCGGGAGCGGCAGCGGAAGTCCCTGCTGTATGCCTGCGGACAGACGCCAGCGGGCCTCCCCCGTACCGCCCGCCGAGAAGCGCTCGACGCCCGTGAACACGAACCGGTCAGGCGCCAGTCGGAACCGGGCCCCCGTCTGTACGGTCAGGCCGTCGCTGATGGACACCGGAGCGAATCCGTCCGACTCGAGGACCGCGAAAGTGGTCGCCGAACCGTACAACTCGACCACCTTGCTCAGCCGGTACAGGCCGTACGCGTCCAGGAGCGTCGAAGTGGGTTGGAGGATGTCGTCGCTCAGCGTGACGTGGAAGGTGAGCATGCTCCGTTCGGCAAGCCACGATCCGCCCAGACGATAGAACTCCGCCAGCTCGGTCGCGGATCCCAGCCGGGCCGTTCCAAGGCCGAGCGAACCATCGAACGTGAAGTCTCCAGCCCGTAGAATGGCATCCAGTCTCCCCATGCGGCGGGTTTCATCCACCGCACCCCTGACCCGGCGGACCTGGCCGCTGAGCCCCAGAGTCCAGGCCCTCACACGCCAACTGAGACCGGCCCGCCCGCCTCGAGCCCGGGTTCCGACGAACTGGAGCGACTGCGGCACTGCTTCGTCGTACAACATGCCCGAAGCCGATACGGCACGAGTCGGTCGGCCGGTCACAATGGCGCGCAGCTCGCTCGGCGGAAGCCGCGGGTCCGCCATCAGCCCGGGAAGCCTCCGGAACCTGAAATCCACCTGCGTTCTGGATCCCCGGAACGCGTATCTTGCATCGACAGAAGGTCCGGCTTCCTTCTCCCCGGTCCGACGGTTGGCCACTTCCATGGGGCCGGCGTCGATCCCGAGCCAGTGACTGCCTCGCGATCCCTGGACCCTGGCCAGCGCCGCCCGCACGGAGCTTTCCGG
>JBDGXI010000250.1:0-2422 GCA_039584685.1 Gemmatimonadota bacterium
GCGAGCGCTCCCAGCGAGCGAGCCGACATCAGCGCCGGGTCCACACGGGCCCATTCTCCCATTAGCGTGCCGAACAGCAGAAGCAGAACACCCCCCGCCGTCATCTGGAGCGCTGCCGACATCCAGGGGGACCTGGGATGCGGCAGGTGGGTGCCGTACACCGACCCGGTGGCCCAGGAGAGGGTTCCGAAGACGACTACGGCCGATCCGACGAACTGCATCCGGCCACCGCCCGAGAGATCCACGGGGCCCACCAGCACGGCCACTCCCACCAACCCGAACACCAGGCCCGCGACCACGGCGCCCGTCGGCTTCCGCCTCTCCGGCCCGATCCAGTCCAGCACGACCATCCACACGGGCACGATGGCCACGATCAGGGCCGCCAGCCCGGACGGTATCCACTGCTCCGCCCACCCGACGGCGCCCGTGCCGCCCAGCAGCAAGAGGCCGCCCACGACCGCCGCGCCGAACCATTCCCGGACGCCCGGCCGGGACACCCCCCGCCAGCGCAGGAAGGCGTACATGATGACGCCGGCCGTGAAGAAGCGGGCGAACAGCATGAGGAACGGCGGCAGGGTCTCGACGGCGAACCGGATCGCCAGGTACGTGGAGCCCCAGATCAGGTAGATGGCGGCGAACGCGAGGACGATCGCGGTGGTGCCCGGTGAGCCGTCACGCTGGTTCCTGCCTGGATCTGCCATGCCGGAGGATCGTCGGGGCTCGCGGGCACGGCAAGGCCCGGAGACGCGTGTGGCGCCTCCGGGCCTCGCCTTCATCCCGGGTGGGGATCACCCAAGTTGTACGGCCCGGACGCCCTCAGGCTGCGAGGGCGCCGGGGTTCAGGTCAGGTCACGCCGGGGCGTGACAAACGTTCGTCAAATAATCGAGCGAGTTGTCCAGCAGCGAGTTCGCGTACGTCGAGTTATGTACACCCAGGTCGCCGGAGTTGGAGACGAACACGGCGCCATACACCGCCTCGCGCTCGCACACCTCCCACGTCTCGTTACCGACGAGATCGTCGTTGATGAGAGGCGAGAACTCGGCCCAATCCGTGTAGCCCATCTCGACGGCGATCGCGTCGAGCTTGCCCTGGATCGTGGTCTGGACGCCGTTGTAGTCGAAGTCGCCCTCGGGAAGCGTGTGGCACGGAAGGCAGTTCTCCGTGTTCACCTCGAACGTGTGGAACGCGTGATCCTGCAGCTCTCCGTGCAGCTCGACCTCGCGCACCATGTGGCACTCGACGCAGGCGGTCGTTACGGCCGACTGGTGTGCCGACGTCCGATTGTAGGTGAAGCCCGGGATCTCGTACGAGCCGATCCCGATGAACATGTCGCCCTGTGGGCTCCCGTGCGGCCCGAAGTGTCCGGAGCCTACCGGGATGTGTCCGTCCTCGATGCTTCGTACGTCTTCGTTGTCGCGGCGCGCCTTGTGGCACTGTACACACGTCTGGCCGGCGCCATAGCCCTCGATCGTCCAAGCCGTAAGGTCGTCGTCCTCCTCCGGATCCGCCGGGTAGGTATAGGACACTACTACGGGATCCACATTCCGCAGCTGCGCTTCATTGCCCGCCCCCATCTCACCCACGTGCGGATCGTGGCACGTCGGGCACCCGATCTGGTGGTACTCTCCGCCGAAATCATAGGTGGCGAATGCCGGGTCCTGCGTACGGATGTAGCCCTCCGACGTGTGGCAGTAATCGCACGAGGAGCGGCCGAAGTGATCGCCCAGCGCCTCAGGATCTCCACCTTCGGCCATGGCGTGCCCCGACTCCGTCCACTCTTCGATCTGTCCCGCGTGGCAATCCCAGCACAGCGATTCCGAGGGGCCGTCGGGCAGAACGGTCTGCGTCGAGAACGACATCTCCGGCTGGTGGGCATTGAAGTTCGGCCCCATCGCTCCGTGGCAGGACTCGCACTGCACACCTTCGAGGCTCATGGCCCGAGCCATGCCCTCTTCGGTCGTGTCGCCGATGTAGCCGCTGTAGCCGTCGTCGGGCTCCACGCAGTTCGCCGGGTCGATCTCGGTGTCCCCGAAGTTGACGTCACAGTTGAACCCGGTCGTGTGGCACTGCAGGCAGTAAAGGTTCGTCTGCGAGTCGCCCAGGTCCAGGAAGGCGTTCGTGTGCTTCGTCGCCAGGACCTCGCCCACGTTGCCAGCGTGGCAGTGCTGGCACGCCTCACCGAAAGCTCCCTGATACGAGAACTCGCTGAAGCTCTCGCCCGGATCGCCCTTCTCGCCCGGATCGCCCTGCTCGCCCTGCTCGCCCTGTGGTCCCTGCGGGCCCGTGTCGCCCGTACAACCAACCAGGGCGAGCGACAGGATTGCGAAGATCCCCAACCCGTGTCTGAGTTTCATGGAACTTCCCCCTTGAAAGGTTGCTCTCCCCAGAACAAATAAGCCCGACGCAATTGGGGGGTGCGCC
>JBDGXI010000078.1:0-9805 GCA_039584685.1 Gemmatimonadota bacterium
ATCCGATCCGCTGCGCGAGCTCACGATGAGTCGGGCGAGTGAAGACGACCTCACCGCCCCCCGCGGACGGCTCTCCTTCGTTCTCAGCGATCTCGAGCAGCGTGAACAACAGCCGTTCCTTCACACCCATCAAGGCGTGCTCACCGATCCGCTGGTAAGCGTTGCGGACTCGACTCGAGAGTTGCCGCCACACCAGATCCCTGAGCATGCCCTGGCTCTCGACCCATTCGAGGAACGAGTCCCGCCGGAACTTCAACAGCCGGGCCTCCGTCGCGGTGATGGCATGAGCCGGGTGTCCCGCTCCGTTGACCGCGGCCACCAGACCGAATACGTCTCCCTTGCGCAGGAGATCGATCGCCACGTCCCGCCCATCCTCGCTGGTCATCACGATCTTGATCTTGCCGCGCACGATCAGGTAGACCGCGTCGTCCACGTCGCCCCGGTAGTGAATGACGTTTCCCTTCGGGTAGTCGTGGCAGCGCCCCATCCGACACAGCCGCTCGAGGTCGTGCTCCTCCAGGTTCTGGAGAACCTCGAATTGGCTCAGGTCCGCCTTGATCTCCGCTTCGTCGACTCTGCGCGTCATAGCCATAGGTCTGCTCGCACTGTCTGGCGGATCTTGCGAGCGACCGCTTCGGCGATCGTTCCTCGCCACATTACGATCTTGGCCATTCCGGTCATCCCCGGCGCGGGTTGCCAGCCGGAGCGGGGAAACGGAATCTCCACCTCCACCCAGTCCCCCTCGGCAATCGGTGAGGCGGCAGCCACTCGTGACTGGAATTCAAGCCAATGGCGGGCGGGCAGCCGAAGCGCCGCCTCCTGTCCCGGCTGCAGCTCCGTCGCGAGCCGCAGCGGGATTCTCACTCGCGCCTGTCGCCCTTCGATGGATGCGACTTCGAGGAGCAGGTCCCCTGCCTCGAGACGCTCGCCGAGACGCTCCTCCAGCCGATAGCCGACGACGATGCCCGACGCCGGGGATCGGACGACTGCTCGAGCTAAGCGCCCCTCGAGCAGGTCCAGCTCCCGGCGCGTCTCCTCGAGCACGGCGGCGGCCCCGGTAGCAGCTGAGAAGTCGCCTCTGGACTCCGCCCCGGCCTGCTCCATCGCCAGGCGCCGGACCGAACTCCGGGCGGACGTGACCCCGCGAATGAGCTCCGGACTCCACAGCGTCGCCAGGACCTGGCCCTCGCGCACCTCATCGCCCTCCACTACCGACATCCGCTCCAGGATTCCGGCTTCAGGGGCCCGAACGAGCATCCGTGGAACGGCGACCACGGTGAACTCGCCCCGGGCGCGGAAGGTCCACGGAACCAGGAGGACGAGCAGCGCCATCGCCAGGAGGCCGCCGGCCCCGAAGAGTCGGCGCCGGCTTCCGAGGGCAGCGCGCCAGGAAACCGCAGCGGTGCGAGCGACCGTGCTGGCCCGGCCGCTCATCTGCATGGCGATCTGGAGGGCGATCACGGCCAGGAGCACCCAGATCCACGGCCCCATGAAGCGACCGATCACCAGGACCAGCCACAAGAGGGACACTATGGCGATGAGGACGCTGTAGGCCAGTGCGAGACCTCCGTACAGGAGGAAGACCCGACGCTCGCGCGGCGTGACTCTCGGCGGAGGCGCGTTGACGCCGAGCAGGTACCGTCTTCCCATCCATCCCCAGTACCCGAACGAGCGCTTGCGCAGGTTCGGAATCTCCAGCCAATCCGACAGCGCGTAGTAGCCGTCGAGCGGCAGCAGGGGGTTGAAGTTCGTGATCACGGCGGACACGCCACCGATGAGCACGATCAAAAAGGCCAGGTAGTTGGCCAGACTTCCCGGTTCCGTGAGAACCCACACCAGGGCGCCTACGGCTGCGATGACCATGTCGACCCAAGGACCGGCGAACGTGACCCACAGCCGGTGCGAGCGGCGCTCGAAGGTCCACGCGTCGTTGGTGTTGCAGAACAGCGCAGGAGAGAAATACAGCAACATGGCGCCTATCTCGTGCACCTCGCCGCCGAACCACTTGGTGGTGAGGCCGTGCCCGAGCTCGTGTATCGCGCCGGTCACGATGACGAGGGCCCAGACCACGACCAGGTCCGCCAGGGAGACCCCCGACAACAGGTACAGGTTCGCCGTGCCGGTCCAGAACTCGCTCCACCGCGCGCTCAGCACGATCCCGTACGCTGCGAACAGGGCCAGCGACACGGCGACGAAGGCCCGCGACCACAACCACGGCGTGCGGGCCACCATGGCGTCGAACAGCCGGTCCGGGTCGCCGATCGAAAAACGCAGCCGGAGGATCGATCCCTTGGCACGCTGACGAACCCGGACCCGTCGCTGCGAACGCACCCGCTCCATCAGCATCACGTGCTGCTCGGCGGGTGTGCGCTCGACGATACCGAGCCTCTTCAGGCGTGCCGCGAAATCACCCGCCTGTCCTTCCGTGATCCCGACGCCGAGCGCGGCCCCGGCGCGCGAAGCGATCTCCGCCGGGGAGCTCTCTCCGTCCATGAACCGCATCAGCTCGATCTCGGTCTCACCGAACTGGTAGTACTTCCCTTCGTCCGGGAGCTTGACGACGTACTGCACGCGACCCTGGTGCTCCCGGCGCACGATCTTGAGGTCCGCTCGCAGGCGGGGGCGGGCGTCGAGGGCGGTGGTCAAGAACCGGCCCCGGTTTCCACCGTCACGGACGCGCCGGGACGGAATTCACCAACGTCTCTGATCTCGACGATGACTTCGCGCGTGGCGCTTCCCGGGTCTACGGTCGGCGACACGATGATGACGAGGCCGGTGGCCGTCCGGCCCGCGGCGTCCCTGATCGTGGCAGACGCGCCCTCGGAAAACCGCCCCACATCTTCTTCCGGCACCAGGAGCCGAGCGCGCAGAGGAGACATGGAGGTCACCCGGAAAAGAGGCTCGGTCTCGTCCACCACCTGTCCCTCGCGTACATACCGCCTCGAAACCACGCCGGAGAACGGAGCCCGAATCTGGGTACGCGAGAGATACAACTCGGCCCACTTGAGCGCGGCCTCGGCGCGCTGACTCGAGTACAGGGCCTCCTCGTACTCCGCCACGCTCACGAATCCCCCCTCGTTGAGCTCGCTGAGTCGTTCGAGCTTCCGGCGGGATTCCTCGACTTCCGGCCTGATGCTCTCCACCTCCAGCTGCGCCACATCGTCGCGGAGAGTGGCGAGCAGCTGGCCCGCGGCGACTCGTTTGCCGACCTCGACGTGAATCGCCGCGATAGGGACACCGCTGCCCGACACCTCGTCGTCCGGCATGAGCGTGAACACGTCGGCGTCGTGCTCCGAGTAGAGGAAGGCCGCATACCCGGCCGGAGCGGTATCGTCCTCCGCGGCATCCGAAAGGCTCAGCCGGCGCTCCGTGGCCGGCTCTTCGGACGAGTCCGAGTGCACCTCACGGCCGCACGCCGCGACGACCGGAAGGAGGGCCAGGCACAGCCAGCCGATCCACCGCGTTTCACTCCATCTCGATTGCCGAGCGCTCATACGATCACCTCGAGGCCGTGTATCAGCGCCAGAAGCGCATCTGTATCCAGCGGACCAGGGGTCGGAAAACCAGGTATCCAATCGGTTTGCGCGCGCCCACGACTTTGGCGCGCGCCTCCAGTCCCGGTCGGAGCAGTCCCTCGCCGTTATCGAGATCTCCCCACACCGTCACGGTGGCGTCACCGGAAGAGTCGGGCATCGCCGCGGGAGATATCTGGCCGATCGTTCCGACGAACGTGTGGCTCGGGCGGGACGCCACCTTGAGACGGATCGGAAGACCGATCTGCACTCGATCGATGTCGTGCTGGGCGATCCGCGCCTCGACCTGCAGTCGGTCGGTGAGCCCGAGGAGCACGAACGTGCGTCCGGGTTCCAGGTACTCGCCGAGCATCTCGTGCGGACGGACGGTGAGGACTACGCCATCCACCGGGGCGCGTATTCGCGTTCGCTCGAGCTGCTCTCGCAAGAGCGACAGGTTTTCGGTCAGCTCCACGGACCGGATACCGGCGAGGCGAGACTGTGTCTCGTTTCCGCGCGCGCGGGCAGCAGCTTCCTCGCGATGGGCGGCGGCGAGCGCCCCCTCGATTTCGGAGAGCCGGATGCGGATCTCGTCATCCCTCAGCAGGGCCAGCACGTCGCCCCGTTCCACCGCGACTCCCTCGTCGACCCTTACCTCCTCCAGGAGACCTCCGACCGTGGCGCGCACCGGCATCCGGCCACCCGGGATGAGCTCGGCCGATCGGGGAGACACGCGCTCCCGCCACGGTATGAGGGCCACGGCTACGACGGCTACGATCGGTATCCCGACTTTGCGCAGAAAAGTCCTGCGCGGCATGGCGGCCATGCGGTTGCGGAGCGCGGCCACCGGTGCCAGGAGCCCGATGAGAGGCACCTGGCCGTGCAGCTCTGAGTTTCTAAACGCCACCGAGGCCTGTGTCGCCAGGAGCTGGGCGGCTTCGAGGCCGGCTTCCCCGAGGAACCCTGTCGTGGCGGACTCCATGTAGAATGCCCCGACCCTTCCCTCGTCATCCTCGAGCGGAACCAGGCACAACGAACGAATGCCCGTCCTCTCCAGGTAGTCGGGGAACATGGATCGGACGGACGCGGCGAGCTCGGTGTCGCCCTCAACGTCTGCGACGTAAGCGACCTCCCCTCTCTCCAGGAGCCACTCCGTCAGCCGGTCGAGTTCGACGATGGCTTCCGTCTTGGCGTCGAAAGCCTCGTGGCCCGAGATGGCTCGCGGGGTCAGCTGTCCGCGCTCCGCGAGAGACACCATGGCCCTGTCGTAGTTCAGGATCCGGCTGCCCATGTTCACCAGGGAGACGGCCAGACGGTCGGTGTCGAGGGTGGAGGTGATCTCCCGGCTGATTTCGAGCATCGCCTTGAGATCTTGGGCCCGTCGCTCGGCCCCATGCAGCTGCGCGTTATGGAGCGCGAGGCCGGCGGTGGCGGCGAGGCCCTCCAGAAGGGCGAGATCGGACTCATCGAAGAGGCCCGTGCCGGAGCTCTTGTTCAGGACCTGGAGGGCCCCCAGTACCGCATCCGTCGTCTTGAGTGGAGCGGTGGCGACGGAGCGGGTAGCGAAACCGGTGGCCTCGTCGACCTGGTGGACGAATCGCGGGTCGTCCGTGGCATCGGCCACCAGCTCGGACTCGCCCCTGAGCGCGACGTCCCCGACGAGGCCGGCGCCTATCGGGAGCTCGAGGCCTTCGATCTTCTCGCGCACCGGACCGCGGGCGATCTCGCATACCAGCACGTCGCCCTTACGGAGCCAGATTGAGCCTGCTTCCGCATCCAGAATGGCCAGCGCGCGATCGAAGATCCTGGCGAGAAGCTCGTCGGTATCCAGCGTCGACGAGAACTCGAGACCTGCTTCGTGCAGGAGCTCGAGTTGCTCCAGGGTGAGGTTCGTCTTAACCAAGATCGGGGCGCCCGGGTTGAAGTCCGGCCGGATCCACCCTGCCCACACCCGTCCCCTGCGCGCGATCGCTCGCGCGCCCCGGCTCTATGAAGTCGCTCCCGGCCACTGCGCCGTGAGCACGCTCTTGAATCCAGGGGGCATCGTTGTGGGGCCGCCGCGTCGCTCGGGGAAACTCGACCGGAACGCCGCGAGTCCGCAACAAGATAGCCGCAATTGGGCATGCATGCCAAAGAACGTCGCCAGGCTGTGACTCACCAATCCAGGTCCAACACCCAGACGTCGACTTCGGATTCCCCGACCGAGAGGTAGATCTCGTCCGCCCCGACGGTCAGCGAACCAAGCCAGAAGCCTTGAATGTCTTCCTTCGGCTCCCAGACTGCGAGCGACGGATCGTCGAAATAGGTCACCAGGCTCGGATCGCCACCGGTCGACGGAATGGACCAAACGCCGCGGCGGAACCCGCCCACACCAGGCTCATTGTCCATGGCAAAGAAGTAGATCGTCGATCCATCCGGCGAGAAACGTGGGAAACGCATCCACCACAGACCGGGGGGTGCCCTTTCCTCACCGCGAAAACCCCTGTCGCGTTCACGCATCAGCTCTGAAACGTCGGGCGGGTCCTGCCGGCTGTTCACCTCTCCGCCCGGCGAGAGCCACAAGAGACTCCAGAAACGCCCTCCCTCTTCGCGCGGTCCATTGCAGACGAGGCTCGAACCGTCCGGCGCCCAGCGTGGTAGCTGGCAATCGACTTCCGACCACTGCGCCGGAACGCTGAACTCCACTGGCATGTCGAAGCCCTGGCGCGTGCTGTCCCTCGCCACAGCCCACAGACCATCCGATCCCCGCTCGTACACGATCTGCAGGCCGTCCGGCGACCAATCATAGTACTGCCAGCCACCGAGATCGGTTGCCTCCCGTCGCGCGTTGGCACCGTCAGCGTCCATCACCCACAGGTCCGCCACGGAATAGATGCCCTCTTCTCTATCTCTCAGAAACGCTACCTCACGACCGTCTGGAGAGAAGACGGGACCGTAGTCCCCAGGCGAGTCTGCAGACAGCTGGATGGGGGCGCCGCCTTCGACTGCCATCTTGTAGATCTGATACTCCCCACCCGGATCGGCACGGAAATCGAAGACCAGGGAGTCTCCACTCGGTGACAGGTCGTGTTCCATGACCAGCTGATTCCAGCCCACGCTGGTGATCGGCCGCCCGTCCCGGATCGAGGCGAAATCTTCGGCCGGGAACGGCACCGCCCAGATGTTGCGGCGGAAACGGTGCTTTGCGTACGCCATCCGCCTACCGTCGGCGGACACCGAGATCGAGGCCGGGTACTCGCCAAACGTCACCCGCTGCGGCTCCCGGGGGTCTTCCGAGTCTACCACGTATACATCGCGGGGCCCGTCACGGTCGGAAATAAACAGAAGGTGTCGATTGTCTGGAAGCCACACGGGGCTCAGGTCTCGGTAATCATCGTCGGTGACCTGCACTGGCGCTTCGCCCGCACGCGCGACCCAGATCGAGGAGGGGGTCAGCTCGTCCTCGATCGCGGTGTAGTTTCTCTTGAAAGCGAGGCGTTGGCCGTTCGGTGACCAAGAGAAGCTGGCAAGCTTGGAGCCCAGGGGCATGACGGCGAACACCTGCTCCGTCTGGCTGGCCTCGGCGAGGGTCGCGATGATTATCTCAACCACGGTGTCCGCGGGTGGCGCCGCATCCCTCCAACCCACGTAGCGGTCTCCACTCGGCAGGAGCCTCGCGTTGTACGCATTGGGCCGAGCCAGGATTCTCGCGGGGCCTCCCAGCTTGGCCACTTCCTGCAGCGCCGACGTTGTGCCGCCGCTTCCCCCACCAAAGAAGACCCGCTGACCGTCACGACTCCACCCGTGTGTGCCACCTGCCTCTGCGACTTCCTGGGCGGTCCCACCCGACAGGCTCTGCACGTACAGGTGACGTGGGCTCTCGCCAGCGATGAAAGCCACCTCTTCACCGTCCGGGGAGATACGCGGGTATTCCTCGGGACCCGGATCGAAAGTCACCTGCCTGGGGTTGGAGGCCGTGATTGTGAACGGCCGGGTGACCTGCCACACGAAGTAGCCGCCGACCGCGAGCACGACGACGGCCGCGATCACCACCACCGGGAGGCGTATGCTTCGAAGACCAGCCGCGCGCGCCGGTGTCTCGACCTCGACGGCCGTGATGAACTCCTCGGCCGTCCGGTAGCGATCGGCGGGCGTGCGGGACAAGGCCTTCGTGAGCGCCGCCTCCACCGACACCGGGACCGCCTCCCGCACTACTGAGACGCGTGGCAATGGCTCGCTCAGCTTCTTGGCTACGACGGCGAGCGGAGTGGGGCCCGTGTACGGCGTCTCGCCCGTCAGCATCTCGTACAGCACGCAGGCCAGGCTATACAGATCGGTGCGGGAGTCGAGCTCCTGCGCGCCCGTGGCCTGCTCGGGACTCATGTAGGCGGGCGTGCCTACGGTCAGGCCCGTCTGCGTGAGGCTGTCGCCGCCGGCCTCCGTCACCGCCCGCGCGATCCCGAAGTCCGCCACTACCGCGTGTCCGGCCGCGAACAGGATGTTCTCCGGCTTGATGTCCCGATGCACGATCCCCTGTCGGTGCGCGTAGCCCAGGGCATCCGCCACCTCCCGGAAGATCTGTAGCGCCTCATCGATGGGGAGCTGGACTTCGCGGCTCAGCCGGTCCCTCAGTGACTCGCCGTCGATGTAGGGCATCACGTAGTACAGCGTGCCGTCGGCCTCGCCGGAGTCGTGCAGCGGCAGGATGTTGGGGTGGGTGAGATTCGCCGCGATCTGGATTTCGCGCAGAAACCGCTCGGCCCCAAGCGACGCCGCGAGGTCGGCTCGGAGGACCTTGACGGCCACGTCGCGGTCGTGCCGTACGTCCCGAGCGAGGTACACCGTCGCCATGCCGCCGCTACCCAGCTCACGCTCGATCCGGTAGCGGTCGGCGATTGCCCGCTTCAGGTCCTCGAGGCGGTCGGTCATCCGGGCTCCGTCATTGAGGGGGCCTCAACGCCTCCAGCTCGGCTCGCGCCGAGTCCCACTGCGCGGCCCACGGCTCGTAGTCGGGACGCTCGTCGCGGAGCCGGAAATAGTGCTCGTAGCGGTCGATCGCCATCGCCGTGTCCCCGAGCGCCGCGTACAGGGGCCCCTCCTCCCGCAGGTAATCGGCCGTGAAGCCCAGGGCATTCTTGATCCAGCCACGGACAACGCCCTGGCCGGTGGCGTCCGGTCTACGCCGCAAGCTCGCCAGCGCATCACTCACGTACCCCGCCTCCCGCAACGCGCGAGCCACGACCAGATTGGATGCCCGTAGCAACTTGTTGTGGATTAAGTTTTTCCACTGTCCGTATATGGGCACGCTCGAGGCGACGCTGTCCACGGCGAGCGCCAAGGGCAGCACGTCTCCACCGTGGCTACGAGCGAGAAGAAAACGGAGGAAGGGTGCGCACGTACGGGATACGGCGAGCGGCGCGTACGCCGGATCCTCTTCCAGCCGCCGGATGGTATCGAATACGCCTTCCGCATCTCCTCGATGCAGACGGAGCTGGGCCCGCCAGCAGGCTGCGGTCGCCCAGTCGATCGCATCCTCAGCCTCGCGGGATTGGGCGGTGAGAGCCGAATCCAGGAAGTCGAGTGTCTCCTCGGACTCGGGCTCGTTGTAGTACGCCCACTCGAGCACCTGCTGGCGCGCACCGCGCCAGGAGTTCGATTTGGCGCGTTCTTCAGCGATCAGTGAATCTCTTGTCCTACGGTACTCCTGGTGCCGGCCTCGCTCCCTATCAAACAGGCTACTTCGTTCCGTCAAGAAAGACCACGGAAACTCTCGCCACCAGCGAGCGATCGGCTCCGCTCCGTGGAGGCCGCGACCTGCGGCAACGGCCACGAACGGTAGAGAGAGCGCCGGAAAAACTCTCGCCCCCACGTCGACCGCAACAGCACTCCGGCTTTCCTCGAGAATCTTGTCAGCGGTCTCGTCAGCGGATTGCTCGTCGCCCTCCGCGATGGCCAGCAGCCAGCTGCCGTACGCGGGCCGGGCGACATGGTCGTCGTCTTGCGCTTCCGTTCTCCACAGATCCCAGCGGTCGAAGTAGGCGCGAATCCAATCGGCGTCGCCCCGTCGAGCCTGGGCCTCCACGACGGTGTACTCCTGCTGCTCCCATATGGGGCATGTCTTGCAGTATCGGTCCAGGAGCTCAAGGAGCAGTGTCGCCCAAGGAAGGCCTCCGGGCCTCGCCGTCTCCTGTGGAAGGAGGGCGTTGTAGATCATGACCCTCTGCGCATATTCCGCGGCTGTCATGTCGTCGTTGGGGTCGAGCTCCCAGGCATAGCGCCACCGCTCCAGCTGCTCTGCGGCTGTAGCCGGCGGA
>JBDGXI010000251.1:0-2407 GCA_039584685.1 Gemmatimonadota bacterium
GCGTTGCGCGCGGCGCGTCCGGAAACGCCCCCCGAGGATCTCTTCGCGCTCGAGGTGCAACTCACGGAGTTGAACAAGGACCTGGACGAGCTCATCGAGGCCGCGACGGATGACGCCGAGCATGCGGAGGTCGTGGCGGCGGACCTCGGACCGGACGTAGCCCTGCTCGACCACCGGTTGGAAGATCGGGCGGCGACGATCGCCGCGCGGATCGAACTGACGCTCGATCAGCGGGCCGCCCTCCAGGACCGCATCACGAAGGCCGGCGCCGACAGCGTGGCGATCCAGAGAGAACTCGACGCCCTCGCGGAGAAGCTGCGCGGAACGACGACCAGCCTCGAGGCGATGACCGCGCTGATGGCGAGGCGGGACCTCCCGACGGCCGACTACCGTCGCCTGCTTCTCGAAGCGACGGGCGACCTGGACGTGAACATCCTGGACGTCGAGGTCGTTGGAGGCCTGGTAGAGGACCGCTGGAAGGCCGTGAGCGACTGGTTCAAGGAGCACACACCGGGGATACTGATCAAGCTCGCGACCATCCTGTTCGTGATCTTCGTGTTCGGGATGCTCGCCCGCGCGGCGCGGAGACTCGTCAAAACGGCGCTGTCCCGGTCGAACGTCGACAGCAGCGAGCTGCTCCGCCGCCTGCTCATTGGAATGGCCTCGAAGCTCATGTGGCTGATCGCCTTCCTGGTCGTTCTGTCCGTGATGGGTATCGACGTGGGCCCGATGCTGGCGGGTCTGGGCATCGCCGGTTTCGTACTCGGCTTCGCCCTGCAGGACACCCTGTCCAACTTCGCGGCCGGACTGATGATCATGGCGTACCAGCCGTTTGATGTGGGAGACGTGGTTTCAGCGGCCGGAGTAAAGGGCAAGGTCGACTCCGTATCCCTGGTCTCGACCGTGATCACGACGCTGGACAACCAGGTCCTGATCCTGCCGAACAACAAGGTGTGGGGCGACGTCATCAACAACGTCACCGCCCAGGACACCCGGCGCGTGGACCTCGTGTTCGGGATCGGCTACACGGACGATGCCGCCAAGGCCCAGGGCATCATGGAAGACGTGCTCCGCAACCACGAACTGGTGCTCGACGAGCCCGAATCCATGGTGCGCCTGCACGAGCTGGGTGATTCCTCGGTGAACTTCATCTGCCGGCCGTGGTGTCTCACCGATGACTACTGGGACGTCTACTGGGACGTCACGGAGACGGTGAAGCAGCGGTTCGACGCGGAAGGCATCTCCATTCCGTTCCCGCAGCGCGACGTGCACATTTACCAGCAGAGTGCGGCGGAGACCGAGTAGAGCCGAGACTGGTTGAGCGACCGAAGACGGAGGGATGCGGGGATGGGACGGGGTTGCCGGGACATGGCAGAGGGTAAGGCGGCGGCACGACGGGCGTGCCTGCCGCTGCTTGCCTCGTTTCTTGTTGTGGCGGGTGGACGGGCGGACGCGCAGATGCAGGATCCCTCCCCCTGGTCCACCTGCGCGGCCCCCGATTCGCTGACACGTGCGCTCGAGCGCATCGCGCGCCGGGTTGGCGACGAGATCGGGATCGCAGCGATTCACCTCGAGTCCGGTATGACCGTCTCCGTGAACGGGGACCGGCGTTTCCCGATGGCCAGCGTCTCGAAGGTGCCGATGGCGCTGGAGTTCCTGCGCCGCGTGGACACCGGAGAGGTCTCGATGGACGAACGCCTCGTTCTTCCCATCACCGACTTCCGCCCGGGCAATAGCCCACTGGCGTCATGGTCGGGCGGACGACCGGTGACCGTGACGGTGGACAGCCTGTTCCGGCTGATGATCGAAGTATCCGACAACACGGCCACCGATGCGATCCTCGGCATGGCGGGTGGCCCCGAGCGGGTCACCAGCCGGCTGCGAGAGCTCGGAATCGAGGACATGGACGTCGACCGGTCTGAAGCGAGGACGTTCGCGGACCTGGTGGGAATCCCGGACACCGTCCCCGAGAGCGAGCTCTACCGCTACAACCACTTTCGGATGAGGGACGCCCTGCCCGATTCGGTTCGGCAGGCGGCACGGCTCGCGTATGGTTCGGATCCCCGCGATACGGCCACCCCCGAAGCCACGGCGCAGCTGCTCGCCGAGATGTGGCGCGGAGCCGGGCTCACGCGCGAATCCCGAGACCTGTTGATCGAGACGATGGAAGCGAGCCGGGCGGGCCGCAGGCGCATTCGCGGACATCTGCCGAGCGGAACCCCTGTGGCCCACAAGACGGGCACGATGGCCGCCGCGGTCAACGACGTAGGTATCGTCACCCTGCCGGACGGGGCCGGGCACCTGGCCGTGGCGGTATACGTGAACACCCTTCACCGGACCACGTATCGGAGGGAGCGCACGATCGCGCAGGCCGCTCGAGCGCTATACGACTACTTCAGGGCCGTGG
>JBDGXI010000252.1:0-3547 GCA_039584685.1 Gemmatimonadota bacterium
ACGATCAGCCTGGCGACCGTCCCGATCACGCTCGCCCTCCTTTTCACTCTGGACTGAGGCCAGCGCATCTCACCCTGGGAGAAAACGCATGATGAGCCCGGCAGCCGAAACCGCCACATCCCGCCTCCGTGAGGAGCATCAGCTCATACTGCAGGTGGCCGACGCAATGCAGGCTCTCCTGGCGGAGGCCGAGGGACCAGACGGGCTGGACTTCGACACGATCGGCGACTGCGTGACCTTCATCCGGCTGTTCGCGGACGCCTGCCACCACGGCAAGGAAGAGGACCTGCTGTTCCCCGAGCTGGAGGCGGCCGGCATGCCTCGGAACCAGGGCCCGATCGCCGTGATGTTGTACGAGCACCAGCAGGGACGTGCCTTCGCGCGCCAGATGGCGGAAGCGCTGGCACCGGCCCGGCAGGGCGATGAGCAGGCACTGGAGTCTCTTCAGAGCGCGGCGCGCGGCTACATCGACTTGATTCGGGGACACATCCTGAAGGAAGACCGGATCTTGTTCGAGATGGCCGACCAGGCCGTGCGCGGGTCCGCCTGCGAACGTCTGTGTGGAGGGTACGGTGCGGTGTGCGCGCGGCGCTTCGAGGGCCACTCGAAAGAAGAGCTGCAGACCCTGGCTGTCGACATATGCGAGCGGGCGGGCCTCGCCTGATCACGCCGTAGGGCGGAACCGCCGATCCAGCCGCAGTCCCAGGTCCTCGGCGAGCTTCAACCCCTTGCCGTACTCGGCAACGGGCACGCGGCGGTTCAGCTCCGCGTAGCGCCGGTCGTCCACCTTCCCGGCAGGCCGGTACTGATCCATCAGGTTCACGTACGTGCCGGGCCCCAGCTCCCGTGCGAGCCATTCCAGTATCGAGGCGGTTTCATCGAAGGCGCCCGGCATCATCAGGTGACGGATCAGCACTCCTCGGCGGGCCAGATGGTCCGGCCCGACCTCCAGCCTGCCTACCTGATCGTGCATCGCGCGGATCGCCGCGCGAGCGGTACTCGGGTAGTCGGCTGCCTTGAGCCATGAAGCGCTGCGCTCGGTGGTCCACAGCTTGAAGTCCGGCATGTAGATGTCCACCACGCCGTTCATGAACTCTATGCTGTCGAGCGAGTCGTAGGCACTGGTGTTGTACACGAGCGGTAGCCGGAGGCCTCGCTCGGTAGCCGGGACACGACGTGCTCGGGCGTCACGAAGTTGATGTTGTGGCAGCCCCTGTCCTGTAGCTCCAGCATGAGGGACGCGAGATCGTTCGGACCCGTGGCGCGCGCCCCAGCCGGCTTCACGGCCTGGCTGATGTCATAGTTCTGGCAGAAGACGCAGCGCAGGTTGCAGTGGGCGAAGAAGATCGTGCCGGATCCGCGGTGGCCCCGCAGACAGTCCTCCTCGCCGAAGTGCGGGAACGCGCTGCTCACCACGGCGTATCGCCCAGTCTTGCAGGCGGACCAGCGATCGGCGAGCCGGTCCACTCCGCAGTCGCGCGGACACAGGCGACAGTCGGAGAGGCGCGTCACGGCACGGGCGGCCTGGGCACGTAGCTCTCCGGGCGGCAGGCTTAGATACGCGGGCTGCCGTGTCGCGGACATCGCCAGTGCCTCCAGACCGTTGTGGGAATCCTCTCTCATGATACGGTGCGCGTCGTCCCCGGGGGAGCCAGAATCCTGATCCAATGTATATTGTAGTTGGATTGAATGTCGGTCCTGATGTGCCTCCAAACAGCGGTGAACATCGTGTGTCGAGCCACTGTCCGGGTTTCCTGTCGCAAGCCCTCCGCGTTCGTTTCGTTCATTCTGTGCGCGCTGCTCGCGGCGTGCGGCGACGACGACACCACGGGCCCTCCTCCGGGACCGGAGCCGGCCGAGCTTCCGATCCAGACTTCGGCGGAGCTGCAGGCCTGCGTGAGCGGCGTGGCGACGGATGGCGCCCTCACCGAAGTGTGTCTCCCCGACCTGTGGAACGGTGAGATACTGCTGTGGGCGCATGGATACACGAATCCAGGCCCCGATCGCCCGCCGTACACGCCACTCGAACTCCCCGCCGAAGAGGCGAGCGGCTTCCGGATCAAAGACATCGTTCGAAACCTCGGCACGGCGGAGGACGGCTTCTACGGATACGCCGGAACCAGCTATCGCAGGAACGGGCTCGTGGCGCCGGAAGCCGTGACGGACCTGGAGCAGACTTCGGCATGGGTGAAGAACCGGCTCGCCGCACTGGCTGCACAGAACGGATTCGATGTGCTGCCGGCCCTGACGTACCTCGTGGGCGCGTCTGAGGGCGGGCTCTCCACGGTGCTCGCCATGGAGAGGACCGGGGCCACCTCCCGATTCAACGGCGGTTTGGCCCTGTGCGCTCCGGCCGGTGACTTCCAGGAACAGATCGACTGGTTCGGCGACTTCCGGGTGGTGTTCGACTACTACTTCCCGGGCGTCATGCCGGGAAGCGTCATCGAGATTCCCGATGAGGAGACGGTGGTCACGGACGCCAACTGGGCGGCGACCGAGGCGGCGATCATCGCCGCACTGCTCGCCGATCCGCCCGCGACCGAGCAGCTCATCGCGGTGACGGAGGTGGCGCACGACGCCGGGACCCCGTCGACCGTGGAGGAGGCGACGACCCAGATCCTGCGCTACAGCTTCATGGGCACGAACGACGCGACAGACGTCCTGGGCGGCAATCCGTTCGCGAACGCCGAGACCGCGTACGACGGATCCACCGACGACGAAGCGCTCAACGCGGCCGTGCCTCGCTACGATGCGGACGCGGCCGCGCTGTCCTCGATCGAGAACGAGTTTCAGACGACGGGCCGGCCGCAGGGGACTCTGCTGACGATGCACACCACCAGGGACCCCGTGACTCCGATCTGGCACGCCGAGCTGTACCAGGCCAAGAACGCGGGGGCCGCCGAGACGGTCGAGCTGATCTCCGTGGATCGGTTCGGCCACTGCGGATTCAGCCTGCCGGAGCTGCTGTCCGGTTTCTCTCAGCTAGTGGCCCAGGTGAAGGATGAGCAGCTGGTCACGTCCAGGGCCGTGTTCCCCACGGCCGAGATGCAGCGGGAGTTCGTGGAGCTGTCCCGGCGGGCCGGGGCGAGCCCCGTGGTGATCGAATAGGGCGGCTCGGTCGCCGGACCCGAAGGCCCGAGCTCTCAACTCCTCTATGAACCCGCCGTCCATCCAGTAGATCGCCGGGTTCCCGCTCTCCGAACCTGCGTGGAACTCGAGCAGCCAATCCCGCGTCAGGGCCTCGGGGGCATCAGTCGGGTATGGCTGACGGGTGGACATGAAGAAGAAATACCGGCCGTCCGGAGACACGTAGGGTGACCACTCCTGGCCGCGAGGCTGATTGACCTGCGGTCCCAGGTTGAGGGGCTCCGGGCGGCGGAAGCTCCGCGATGACGACGATCGACGCACGACGAACCTCCCTCAGCAGGTGGCGCAGGGCGTGACAGGGGAATCCAGGCCAACTTCCTCGACCGCGGCAATGGGCGGTGGCGGTCCGTCCGGCGGAGTCTCGGCCGCCCGGTGGCGCACGATCAGAACCACCCCGGTC
>JBDGXI010000253.1:0-2394 GCA_039584685.1 Gemmatimonadota bacterium
GCTGAAATTGGTATACCAGTTAAAAAATTAACAGATCCAAAAGCAAACCTATCAAAAGGTGATGCTACAGCTATTCAGCAATTTGTCAATAAGAACGCAGATAAATTATTAAAGATATTACCAGAAGGGGCAGTTGTAGAAGCCGCAACAGAGAAGCTCTTAGGTACGTCTACTGGCGTGCCAAAAGGTTTGCTTAATGCTTTTTATACTAAACAAGCTAGATTAGGTAAAGGCGCTGGACTTGCTCCGTTTAAATTAAACAAAGGAATTAGTAAAGCTGATTTCTTAGAAACGTTTGGTATTGTTGAAGGTAAAAAAGCTGAAGGATTTGATGCTAGATCACCGCAAGCTCAAGCTTTAAAAGGTATTGCTAGTTTATACGGTAAGTTAGTAACTAATGAAATTGTAAGATCTGATACAGATTTAAGCTTAGAAGCTAAGCAAGATGTTGCGGCTGGTAAGTCTAAAGCTATGGCTAGTAAAAGAATAACTACAGAGGCTGAAATGTCACCTGAACTAAAAAAGTTATTTAAAGAAGTTTCTCAAGCTAAAGATATTAACCAAGCTTTAAGCATAGCTAAAGTTGATTCGGTTAGTATTAATGACTCTAATAGAGTTGAAAAGCAGGAAAACCTTCAAAACGCCATAGAAAAGTTTAAGCTTGATTTAAACACATTTTTATCAGGTTCTTTCGCCGCATCTGGAGCTGTTAGATCAAGATCTAGCAATGGAGATGTTTACTACAGCTTATCTAACGGTGAAAAGATATTAGGAACTCGCGTAATGGAAGACGGTAAGCAAAAGCTGAACAAAAGCGGCAAAAAAATGTTTAATCAGCCGACTTTAGATGACATAAGTACAAAGTTTGGCCAAGGTGTTACGTTAGTTGCTTCAAGAGGTAGATTATATTACGGCGCAACCGATCCTGCTTATATAAAAGCTAAACTAGCAGCAGAAAAAAATACTAAAAACAATAAGTTTAAAGCTGTAAAAATTGGACTACCTAAAGGTGTAGAAACTAAAATAAATAAAAATTTTTTAGATAAAAAAGCTGCTCAATCTAAAATGAACATGGATGTTTTGGATTCAGTTGTTAACCAGTTGTCTGACGCTGTAGCTGCAGGCATGCCAATAGAAATAGCGGCTACTATAATAACACAGGGCTATCAAGCGACTAGTGGTTTAATAAAAATAGCAGCACCTTTCAAATATGTTTCTGATGTTTTTTCTTACGCTTTAAACGGGAAAGCTAGTGATAAAACTGGCAAGAAGTACAGAGAAGAGCATAATCCACCTGCTTCGGTAGTTGGTGCGAGCATTATACTAGCTATAAAAAACAATGCAGCTAAAGCTACTATGGACGCTCTTAGAAATAACTACTACCAAACACAGCTTTCTAAGTCAGACGATACTAAAATAGACCAAGCTAAACTAGCTTCAACAACTGTTGATGGTCAGACTATATTTGATAATCCAATATCTAGGTTAGCCGCGGCTGGAATAGATCTTCAAACTTTAATAAATCCTTTAACAGGTAAAACTATAGCTGAAGAAAGCGGGTTTGGTATCGATCCAAGAGTATACAACAAGTATAATGTTAATGAAAAGGTACAAGCTTCTAGCATTCAAAACGAGGCTATATTAGAAGGTTTAAAAAACCCAGACTTAGATGTTGCGAGTAAAATAAAAGCATCTTTACCTCTTGTACCAGGAAAGTCAATGGCTTCGAAACGTGACAGCGATTTAATTCCTGACGCTATAAAATATGACAGACCTATAGCTGTGCAAACAGCTATAAACGCTTTAGAAAAAACTGATAAAGCTTTAGCAAACGGTAGAAAACTAGATCAACCTGTTAAGAAAATTAGAGTGTTTGATTTTGATGATACATTGGCTAGAACTAAAAGTAATGTACTATACACAATGCCTGATGGGACTACTGGTAAAATAGACGCTGCTACATTTGCTAAAGAAGCAGGTAACATGGAAGCTGAAGGAGCTCAATGGGATTTCTCTGAGTTTAGTAAAGTAATGCAAGGAAGTAAAGGACCACTATTAGACGTAGCTAAGATCATAGCAGACAAGCGTGGAACTAAAGATGTATTTGTTTTAACGGCAAGACCTGCAGATGCAGCTGGACCAATTAAAGAATTTTTAGCTAGCATGGGATTAGATATTCCACTTGCTAATATTACTGGTTTAGGTGATGGCACTCCAGAGGCTAAAGCTGGGTGGATTATGGGTAAAGCAGCTGAAGGTTATAACGACTTTTATTTTGCAGACGACCACACAGGAAACATTAAAGCAGTTAAAGATGTATTAAGTCAGATCGATGTTAAATCTAAAGTTCAATTAGCAAAAGCTAGTAAGAGACAAACCTTTGATACTGTCGTA